>JALOSQ010000081.1 GCA_025458335.1 Ideonella sp. | reverse complement strand
GGCTCGGCCCAGCGCCAGCTGCTCAACGACGGTGAGATCGACATCACCATCTCGTTCAGCCCGTTCGAGGCTGCGGTCTCGATCGAGGCCGGCCTACTGCCGCCGACGGTGCGGACCTTCACCTTCGCCAAGGGCACGATCGGCAACACCAGCTTCGTGGCGATTCCCTTCAATGCCCGAGCTGCCGAAGGCGCCATGGTGCTGGCGGACTTCCTGCTCGAGCCGGCCACGCAGGCGCGGGCGCAGGACATCCGCCACCTCGGTGCGTTGAACGTGCTCGACCTGGGCCGCTTGCCGGCCGCCGAGCGTGCGCGATTCGACGTCCTCACGCCCAGCCCGGCGCTGCCCACGCCCGAGGTCCTCGGCCAACCCCAGCTGGAGCCCCATGCCTCGTGGATGACCCGCATCACGGCCGAGTGGCAGCGACGCTACGTCCGCTGAGGGCAGCGCCTCGCGCGGCCGGCCGGGGGTCGCGGGACACGGGGCCCCGGGTCGGGCCGGTCGCCGTGTCGGCGCTCGTCATCGCCGTGCTCGCGGTGCCGGTGGTGGCCGGGCTGGCCGGCACGCTGTTGCCGGCCTTCGGATACCTGCCGGCGGTGGGCGCCACGACCTTCGGCTTCTCGGCCTGGCGCGAGCTGCTGGGCACACCAGGCTTCGGCAGCAGCCTGTCACTCACGCTGGTCACGGGGCTGACCGCCACCGCACTGTCGCTCGTCCTGGCCTGGGCCCTGGCTGCCGTGCTTCAGGGCCACGCCGCCGGCCGTCGCCTTGGGGCGGCGCTCGCGCCCTGGCTCGCGGTGCCGCACTCGGCGATCGCGCTTGGCCTGGTGTTCCTGCTGCTGCCCTCGGGCTGGCTGGTGCGCTGGGTCTCGCCAGCCTGGACCGGCTGGAGCGTCCCGCCGGACGTGCTGATCGTGGGGCACCCCAGCGGCTGGCCGCTGGTGCTCGGCCTCATGGTCAAGGAGGTGCCCTACCTGCTGCTGATGACACTGGCGGCCCTGCACCAGGTCGATGCGCGTCGGCAGATCACGATGGCGCGCACGCTCGGCCAGGGGCCGGTCTCGGCATGGGTCAAGGTGGTGCTGCCCCAGATTCACCGTCAGATGCGCCTGCCGGTGCTGGCGGTGCTCGTGTTCTCGCTGACGGTCGTCGACGTGGCCCTCGTGCTCGGGCCATCCGCACCGCCGACGTTGGCGGTCACGGCCGTGCGGTGGTTGGCGGATCCCGACATCGGACGGCTGTTCCCTGGCGCGGCGGCGGCGACGCTGTTGCTGGTGCTCGGCCTCGCGCTCATCGGGGCCATGACGCTCGGCGAGCGGTTGGTCGGGTGGCTGGGTCGGCGCTGGGTCGAGTTGGGGTCTCGACGCCAGGGCCCCGAGGTCGTGGCCCTTGCCGCAGTGGCGGTCGCCGCCGCGCTGGCGCTGCTGGCGGCGCTGGCCGTGTTGGCGCTTGGGGTCTGGTCGTTCGCCGACGCCTGGCGGTTCCCGCACGCGTGGCCGACCCGCTGGACCACCGACCACTGGGTGCGGCAGTCGCACGGCCTGTGGAACCCGCTCGCCACGACCGTCGTCGTGGCGACGACCGCCACGGCGCTGGCCCTGGTGCTCGCGATCGCCTTGCTCGAGGCGCGCGACCGGATGGGGGCGGCCGGCGCAGGCCCGGCCCGCTGGGACCGTTTCATGTACCTGCCGCTGGTGGTGCCGCAGGTCGCCTTCCTGTTCGGGGCCCAGGTGCTGCTCGTTCGCCTGGGTCTCGACGGGACCTGGGCGGCCGTCATCTGGGCCCACCTCCTGTTCACCCTGCCCTACCTGTACCTTTCGCTGGCCGATCCGTGGCGCGCGCTGGACCCGCGCTACGTCCGAACCGCGGCGAGCCTCGGCGCCAGCCCGGCACGCGTGTTGTGGCGGGTGAAGCTGCCGATCCTGCTGCGCCCGGTCCTGGTGGCCTCGGCCGTGGCCTTCGCTGTGAGCGTCGGCCTGTACCTGCCCACCTTGTTCGCCGGGGCCGGCCGCGTCGCCACGCTGACCACCGAAGCCGTGACCCTCGCGGCCGGCGCCGACCGGCGGGTCATCGGCGTCTGGGCGGCGTTGCAGACCGTGCTGCCCCTCGCGGTCTTCGCCCTCGCGGCCGTGCTGCCGCGCTGGCTTCAGCCGCACCGCCGAGCATGGTGACCCCTCGCCCGCCAGCCGCCCGCGAGGGCGCACGAAACGCCGCCGCCGCGGGCGGCGCGCTTCACCTGCGCCGGGTGGAGATCTCGATCGGGTCGCGGCGCCTCGTCGGTCCGCTCGACGTCCTGGTGGAGCCTGGCACCTGCACCACGCTCATGGGCCCGAGCGGCTGCGGCAAATCGACGCTGCTGAGCTGGCTGGCCGGCGCGCTCGACGCGGCCTTCCACGCCCGAGGCACCGTGTCGCTCGGCGCGGAGGACCTGACCGCCCTTCCTCCGGAGCGGCGTCGGCTCGGCCTGCTCTACCAGGACGACCTGCTGTTCCCGCACCTGAGCGTCGCGGGCAACCTGCTGTTCGCCCTGCCGGCGTCGATTCGGGGGCGGGCGGCTCGCCGAGCCGCGGTGGAGCAGGCCCTGGGGGGGGCCGGGCTGGCCGGTTTCGCGGACCGCGATCCCTCGACCCTGTCGGGTGGCCAACGGGCACGGGTGGCGCTGCTGCGCACCCTGATGGCCGCGCCTCGGGCCCTGCTGCTCGACGAGCCGTTCGGCAAGCTCGATGCGGCCCGGCGCCACGAGATCCGCGAGTTCGTGTTCGGCCGGGCTCGCGAGGAGCGCCTGCCGGTGCTGCTCGTGACGCACGATGCCCAGGACGCGCGCGCCGCGGGCGGGCCGGTGATCGAACTGGCCGCGCCGGGCGCCATGGAGGCCTGAATGGCAGGGCCGCCGCTCGAGGGACTCGCCGCGGCGCTCGCCCACGAACACCCGGCGTTGGCCGTGGCGCCCCTGTGCCCCCTGCCCGACACGGGACTGGCGCACTGGCACGTGCGCCTGGGCCGAACCGGCTGGCTCGCGCGGATCCCCAAGCAAAGCCAGATGGGATGGCCCGCCGCCCAGAACCTCGCGTACCAGTCCGCCTGCTTCCGACGCGCCCAGCCGAGCGGCCACACGCCGGGCTGGTTCGCGACGCTCGCCCCGCGCGACGGATTGCCGAGGGGGGCTCTCGTCGTCGAGGCGGTCGAGGGTCGGCCCGCACGACTGCCGCAGGATCTGCCGGCGATCGTGGACGCCCTGGCGGCGTTGCATGCGTTGCCGCTGCCCGGCGTGCGCGCGCCGCTGCTGGCGCCGGTCGATCCGGTCCAGGCCATGGTCGACGAGGTGCTCGCGCAGTCGGTGCACCGCCACGAGGCCGCGCTGGACCGCTTCGTGCTCGCCGACCTCGAGGCCCGACTGAGTCGACTCGCGGGCCTGGCGCGTGCGATTCCGACGCCCTGCCCGCATCGCCTGATCGCGTTCGACGCGCATCCGGGCAACTTCCTCGTGCGCGCCGATGGCCGCGCGATCCTGGTCGACCTCGAGAAGGCACGCTACGGTGCCGCGCCGCTCGACCTCGCGCATGCCACCCTCTACACGTCCACCACCTGGGACGTGAGCAGCCGCGCGGTCCTGAGCCCCGACGACGTCGCCAGGGCCTGCCAAAGGTGGCTGGAGCGCGCGGGCCTGCAGGCCGAGGCGATGCGGCCCTGGATCGTCCCGCTGCGCGAAGCGATGTGGCTCTGGTCGCTGACCTGGTGCGCCCTGTGGCGCGTGCGCTCGACGGCGCGGCCGGACACCGGTGCGAACGCGGACTGGTCCGCGTCGAACAGCGACCCGGCCTTGATCGAGCACGTGAGGGAACGCGTCGACCACTACCTGGCGCCGGAGACCGTGCGGCGGGTGGGGCGCGAGATCGATGCCCTGGGCGAACGCCTGGCCTGATCGCATCGCCAGGGCGCGTGGCGAACCGGGCCCCGGTGAGACATTCCGCCGCACCAGCGCATCGACCGCAGCGCGTGCCCGCCGTCAGGGCATGGCCGTGCGGCGCAGGCTCGAGAACAGGTCCGCCAAGATCGCGTCGCGCTGAACGCCCCAGGCCTCCCGCATCGGGGGCGCAGCGGCCATGGGGTGCCAGCGCAGGTCGTCGCCGAGCCCGGGCGTCGGCACCAGCCCGGTCGGCACCCACTCGGGGTCGAGCAGCCAGGCCACGTTGATCAGGTCCCACAGCACCCAGCTCGGCGCGCCTGCGGTCCCAAGTCCGAGCCATGCGGCCAGCGGGTTCGACCGCCAGCGCTGCTCGAGCAAGCGCCCGATGCGTCCGGCGTCGGCGAGGTTCGCTTCGAGTTCGAGGCGCGAGAGCCTCAGCTGTGCGCCCACGTGGTAGCCCGGCAGGTAGACCAGCGCGACGCCGCTGGCCAGCACCTCGCGGACGGCCACCGGATCCTGGTCGAGGTTGAACGCGATGTTGGGCCACGGCTCGTGGCTGGGATATCCGGCCGTCCACACGACGACGAGGCGCTCGCGGATGCGCGGCTCGGCCCGCAGGGCCCGGGCCACGTTGGTGAGCGCGCCCAGGGCCACGACGTAGAGTGGCTCGTGGGACGACACCGGATCCTTCGCTCGGGCAATCAGGTCCTCGGCGGCGGGGCTGGGCGACCGCATGTCCGCCCCGAGGTAGGTCGGCTCCCCGGCGAACACCGGCGGTGGATCGGCCAGCCCGAGGGCCTCGATCACACCGTGGACGACGCCGACGCTGCGCTCGAGACTCGCTGCCGGCGGGTCGAACAGCGGCGACGTCCACGTCGCCGGGTCGAGCCCGATGTCCCGTTGCCGCCGCCAGAGGGCGCGATGGTGGTCGAGCAGGTCCTGCTCGCGCCTGGACAGGGCCTGTCCCGGCCGCGTCTGGAGGCGATGCACCAGTGCGAGTTCGGCGCGCCGGTGCGCGAACGAGAACGGCGCGACGTGAATGGCCTCGACGCGCAGACGATCGGTTCGCGCCAGGGCCCAGGCGACTGCGAACGGGTCGTCGATCTCGTTGGCCGCGTCGGTGTCGATGACCACGCGCAGCCGCCCGTCGCGTGGCGGCAGGTCGAGCAGCCGGGACGCGACAGGGGCCGGGCCCGTGGCGCTGAGGAGAGTGGGCTGGATCATGTCCTGGGCAGCGGGTGGGCAGGCGTCGAGTGTGCCCCTGGCCGGGGCCGTCGGGCCGCGCGACGCCATCGAGCCGGGGATCGGGTCGGCCCCGGGCGCGTCGTGCCCTATCGCGCCAGCCGGACCGCAAGGTCCACGGCCATCCCGACGGCCACGCAGAGGACCAGCACCGCGAAGGCACGGCGGACTCGGGCATCGGGCAGGCGTGTGGCCGCCCAGCGGCCGATCAGCATACCGATCACGAGAGCCGCGGCGAACGGAACGGCCACGCTGGCCGGCAGACCGGGACCCTGAGTGGCGGCGGCGACCGCACCGAACCCGGTCACCAGGGCCGTCACCATCAGGGACGTCCCGACCAGCATGCGCTCGGGCAAGTCGGTGAACCGCGCGAGCAGTGGCACGAGCACGAAGCCGCCGGCCACGCCGAACAGACCCGAGACGAAGCCCGTGATCGCGCCGATCCCGGTGAACCCGGCCACGGCCCGGGGCGTCCAGATGAACCGGCCGGTCGACCGGTCACGCTCGGCCACGCGCGTCGGCCCGGGCTGCTCGGCCTCGGCACTGGCCCGGGGGCCGAGCTGCCGCCACGCCACCAGCAGGAGGATGCCGATGAATCCTGCCCGCAGCACGAGGTCGGAGACCTGCTGCGCCAGCCAGACGCCGACCGCGCTGGTGGGCACACCCGCCAGGGCAATGACACCGGCAGCCCGGTAGCGCACCACCCGCCGCCGGAGGCCTTCGAGGGTCCCGACCACCGCGGCCGACGCCACCCCGGCGAGCGCGATCGGTGCGGCCTGCTGCATGGTCAGGCCGAGCGACCACACCAGGGCCGGGACCGCCAGCACCCCGCCGCCGGCCCCCGTCACGCCCATCACGAGCCCGATCACGATTCCCAGCAGCGCGGTCAGGCTGCTCATCGCTTCCCCTGCGGCGCTCGGCGCTCGGTCTTCATCGAATCATTTGAACCCAGCCGACGAGCCGGCCGAATGCGCGAGGCGCGCCATTCCCGAAGAATGTCGTCCTCCGGCGCCGCCTGGCGGCCGGATCGCCCCGACCACGACGAATCCAGCCCCGACATGACCAAGGTTCTCGTTCTCTACTACAGCAGCTACGGCCACATCGAAACCCTCGCGCAGGCGGTCGCCGAAGGCGCCCGCTCGGCCGGGGCGACCGTCGACATCAAGCGGGTGCCCGAATTGGTGCCGGCCGAGGTGGCGCGGGCGTCGCACTTCAAGACCGACCAGGCAGCGCCGGTCGCCGATGTGTTGGACCTGCCCCAGTACGACGCGATCATCATCGGCACGCCGACGCGCTTCGGCAACATGGCTGCCCAGATGAAGAACTTCCTCGACCAGACCGGCAGCCTTTGGGCCAAGGGACAGCTGGTGGGCAAGGTGGGCTCGGTGTTCACCTCCACGGCGACCCAGCATGGCGGGCAGGAAAGCACGATCCTGGCCACGCACACCGTGCTCCTGCATCACGGCATGGTCCTGGTCGGGTTGCCCTACGCCTGGTCGGGCCAGACGACGATCTCCGAGATGTCTGGCGGCAGCCCCTATGGCGCGTCGACGATCACCGGTGGCGACGGATCGCGCATGCCGAGCGCCAATGAGCTGGACGGCGCGCGGTTCCAGGGTGCCCACGTCGCGCGGATCGCCTCGAAGCTGGCTGCGGCGTGAGACGCCGGGCACCGGCGCCCGCCGGTGCATGACGCACACTTGGGGGATGGATCCTCTCCCACCGGCGGCCTACCTGAGTTACCGCGCCGGCGATACCGATCGGGAAGTCGAACAGCTGCGCCACAGCCTGATGGCTCGCGCCGGCGAGCACGCCGCGTGGCTTGGCGCCTCGGCGGCAGGTGTCGATACCCCGACCGGCGCTCAGGCGTGCGGTCTGAGTGGGCTGGCTCGCGCGGCGGTGGTGCTCGTCGTCGTGGGCCCGCGGTGGGCCGAAGGCCTGACCCCGGGAGGGCGCTCGGTCCTCGCCGACCCGGCTGACCCGGTTCGCGGTGAACTGCTGGAAGCGATCGACCGCCGCCTGCCCATGTTGGTGGTGCTCGTGCGCGGCGCACGGATGCTTCGCGCGGCCGATCTGCCGGTCGAGCTGACGGCGCTGGCCCAGCGGCCCTCGGTTGAAGTCCACCCGGCGCGCTGGGAGTTCGACGTGGCCGCGCTGGTCGAACTCGTCAAGCCCTTGCTCGGCAGCCGCCGAAGCCGACCAGCCGCCAGAGACGGGGCGCGAAGCGCGCCGGTGCCCCTCGACAGCGCGCTCGACCTGCGTGAACGCGCGGCCCGAATCGGACCGGGCACGGCCGGCGTCGGACGGGCGGCCCAGGCCCTCGGCCTCGCCGTGCTGGGTACGGCCGGCGTGGCACTGGCAGCGTGGCTGTACCTGGGGTCTGCCGACCGATCTGCTTCGCCCGCCCCTGCCCCTGCGGCATCCGTGCCGCCCGACGTACACGCGCTGTCGCCTCTTCGGGCGGCCATGGAGCGGCTGGCACAGGCGCAGGCGGAGGCGACGCTGGCCGCGGCCATGGCCCAGGCGTCGTTGCGCGCCGCCGACGCTGCGGCTGCGGGCATTCCGCCGGACGCGCCGCCAGAGGATCGGGCGCGTTGGCAGGGCGATGTGGCCCGGCTGCGCGCCGAGGCTCAAGCCGCGCAACGCCGTGCGTCGGAACTCGCCCGGCAAGCCGCCGAGGCTCAGGCTGCCCTCGACGCCCTCCATTCGCGGCCTCCAGCCGCCCGGCCGGCGGACGTCGCTGGGCCTGGATCGGCAACGGACACGGCGGCAGTGCCCGGGCGCACCGCCGACGAGCCGCCCTCGGAGCTGTCCGTCTCCCCGTCCCCGTCCCCGTCCCCGTCCCCAGCCCCGGACGCGGCGGCGGCGGCGGCGGCGGCCGTGCCCGACCGCTCCGCTCCCGCCCCGGCGCCCGCACAGACGGGCAGCCTGTCCCTGGCCAACTGGGCGATTGCCACGACCAGCGGTTGCGGGGCCGGCGAATTGCGTGCGGTCGGCACCAACGAGATCACGATCTCCCGGACCCCCAGCGGCGTGCTCGTCAGCCAGGCATTCCAGGGTGCTGCCGGCCCGTGGCGGCTGTCGACGTCGGGCTCGGCGGTGTTCCCGGCGCCGCGGCCGACCTACGAGATCGAGAGCTCCGGACTGTGGACCCGCGACGGCGCGCGCCCATTCCGCTCGGTCAGCCGGCTGACCGTGACAGCGCGCGATGGCGGCCTCGTGCCCGTCGGCGCGCGGGGTTCCCAGTACCGGACCGAGTGCCCCGGCGGCTGAGTCAGCCGCCGCGCAAGGCGCGCCGCAACTCGGCGCCGATCTCGGGCTTGCCGGCGAACGGATCGGTCGGGTTGCGCCCGAGCATGACGTCTTCCAGGCGGGTCTGCACCGTCGCGAGCGCCTTGGGGTGGCTGTAGACGTAGAACCGCCGCTCGCGAACGGCGTCCAGCACGAAGCCGGCCACCTCGGCCGCCGTGACCTTGCCCTTGGTGACCGCCTGCTCGCTCATGGCCTGGGCAATCAACTGGCTGCGCGTGGGCTTCTGGCCGGCTTCCTTCATCTCGGCCGGCCGGTTGCGGTGGCTCAGGTGAATGCCGGTGGGGACGAAGAACGGGCACAGCACCGAGGCGCTCACCTGGTCCGTGACGAGGCTGAGGTCCTGGTACAGCGTCTCAGACAGGCTCACCACGGCGTGCTTGGTCACGTTGTAGACGCCCATGTTCGGGGCGTTCAGCAGCCCCGCCATGCTGGCCGTGTTGACGATGTGGCCCTCGTAGGCCGGGTCGCGCGCCGCGGCCGCGAGCATCAGCGGCGTGAAGATGCGCACGCCGTGGGCCACGCCCATCAGGTTCACGCCGACGACCCACTCCCAGTCCTTCAGCGTGTGCTCCCAGATGAGTCCCCCGGCGCCGACACCCGCGTTGTTGAACACGACGTGCGGCGTGCCGAAGCGCGCCACCGTTGCATCGGCGAGCGCCTGCACCTGCTCGGACTTCGAGACGTCGAGCCGGTGGGCCATCATCTCACCGACGTCGGCCGCCGCTAGCTCGAGGGCGTCGGGCTGGACGTCGGCCATGACCACGTTCATGCCCTCGCGGGCCGCCAGTCGGCTCAGTTCGAGGCCGAAGCCGGATGCAGCGCCAGTGGCCACGAGGGTGCGGCCCGTCAAGGTCTTCATGGAGAACTCGCTTTCCTGATCTGGTAGTGCATGCGCGGGAAATGCACGTGCACGCATCCGGCGGCCTCGTCGAGCCGCTCGAGGGTCACGGACGTGTCGTCCAGGCCCAACAGACGCCCGGGCGACGGATCGCAGCCGTAGTCGAGCGGGGTCACCGTCACGGGTTCCCCGGGCTCGAAGCCGTGGCCGGCCTGCACCGACACCGGCACGTGGCGACCCGCAGCGGCGACCTCGTGGGCCACGGCGAGGGCCTCCGCGCTGCTCATGCGCATCGGTCGGCCCTGGCCGAGGTCGAGCACTTGGCGCAGCCAGCGCGAGACGAGCGGGTAGTCATCGAGCACCGTGGCGAGCGATGGCGCGCGACGCACGAACCACAACGGGTGGGCCACCGCGAAGTCGGCGATGCTGCGTTGCGAGCCCACCATGTGCAGGCGGCCGTCGGGGTCGCCGTCGCCGCCCCGGCCGCGCCCGGCCTGCGCCTGCAGGTGCTGCTCGAGCCAGGCCAGGCTTTGCCGCAGGGCCGCGGCCGCATCGACCGGCGTGGGCCTGCGGACGTTGGGCGCGAACGTCGCACGGTCGGCTGCGAATGCCTTCAATGCCTCGGGTGCCGTGCCCCGGAACACCTCGGCGGCGCCCGCCGGCTGCAACGTGTAGGCGACCGCGGTCCAGAACAACGTGGTGTCGGCCCACATCGCCAGGAGATCGGCGGTGCCTGCGCTCGCCCCGGGATAGATCGGGGGCTCGGGAGCGAGGCGGTCGATCACGCGCGCGATCAGGGCGGTGTCGCAGTACACGTCGGCGCCGACCTGCAGCACCGGCGTACGGCGGTAGCCGCCGGTCAGCGCCAATAGGTCCGGCTTGGGCATGACGACCGGGATGTGCACAGACCGCCAGGCCAGTTGCTTGTAGCCCAGGATCAGGCGGACCTTCTCCGAGAACGGCGAGCTCGGATAGTGGTGCAGGATGAGGTCGTTCATCGTGCCGAGGTGGCGGGATGCTCGGAAGCCGTCCTTGCAGCGTGCGGGCGCCGGGCGTCGAACACCAACGCCAGCGTCTGTCGAAGGTCGCGCACCTCGCCGTCGACGAGCACGCCCTTGCGGACCAGACAGCCGTGCAGTGCAGGCAGGTGGTAATGCGGCACAGCGGGATACAGGTGATGCTCCAGGTGGTGATTGACGTGGTGCGGGAACAGCACGAGCCGACCGAGCAGGTTGAGGGCGGCGTCCAGGCGCCGGCCGCTTCGGCTGGTGCCGCCCCAGCCCGTGAGGTTGGTTCGCGCGGCCGTCAAGGGGCTGCCGAGGTCAGTGACGGCGCCGTGCTCGCAGATGGCCCGCAGCCGCAGGATCGGCTGCAACACGGTCACCAGCGGCACGACCCAGAACAGCAGGTAGAACCCGAGCAGCTCCCAACCACCGATCAGGCCGCACGCAACAGGCACGCCCAGCTGGAACGCGACGACGCCCCACCGATCGGCACGCGCCTCGGCTCGCAGCCGCGGCGCCGTGTCGTCGAGCGGACGCGCGGCCGTGCCCGTGTCGTCGTTCAGGGCCGGCGCGCCGAAGAAGTACGCAAACGTTTTCCAGGCATTCAGGCCGAGCAGGTCCTGTGCAAGCTTCTTCCAGAGGTAGGACACCCCTCGCGGGTAGCCGCCGTGAATCGCGGTGTCCGGATCCCGCGCGTCGTACAGGTGGTT
>JALOSQ010000080.1 GCA_025458335.1 Ideonella sp. | reverse complement strand
GAGAACACCAACCGCGACGAGGCCAGCGACGAGCTCTTCGTTCGCCACAGCGCGCCGATCGGCGAGCGCTGGCGGGTGTGGTCGGGGCTGCGCTGGACCCAGGTCGACCGGCGTTCGGTGCGCACCGACGGCAGCGAGCCGACCGATGCGAGCCGCTCGTTCGCGGTGCCCTTCGTCGCGGCCAGCGTGCAGCTCGGCGGTGGCGTGCTCGGCTACGCGAGTGCCGGGCAGGGCATCGAGACCGAGGTCGCGCCGAACCGCCCGCAGTTCTCCAACGCGGGGCAGCCGCTGCCGGCCCTGCGCAGCCGGCAATGGGAGATCGGCCTGCGCGCCACGCGCGAGGCGGCCGCGCCCGACGCCGACGGGCTCGACTGGAACGTGGCGCTGTTCGACATCGTGCGGCCGGCGTTCGGCGATTTCGGTGCCTGTGACGGCAACGCGGGCAGCTGCACGCGCCGCGTCGACGGCGAGGCGCGCCACACCGGCCTGGAGGCCGGCGCCGAAGGCCGCGCCGGGCCCTGGTCGGGCGGCGCCAGCGTGATGCTGCTGCGCGCGCGCCGCCAGGGCAGCGAGATCGCGGGGATCAACGGCCTGAAGCCGGCCAACGTGCCCGAGTCGTCGCTGCGCGCCTTCGGCGCGGTGGAACCGGCGGGCTGGCCCGGCCTGGAACTGCGCGCGGCGGTGAGTGCGAGCAGCCCACGAGCCGTGCTGCCCGACAACAGCATCGAGATCCCGGGCTTCGCGCAGTGGGACGTCGGTGTGGCGCAGCGCCTGCGCGCGGCCGGCGCCGACTGGACCCTGCGCGCCGGCGTCGACAACCTGTTCGACCGGCGCGCGTGGCGCGAGTCGCCGTTCCAGTTCGGGCACGCGTATCTGTACCCGCTGGCGCCGCGCACGGTGCGGGTGTCGCTGCAGGGCGACTTCTGATGCCCCAGCCGCGGCAGACCCCTGCCGCGCGCCGGCTATACTCGCGGTCTTTTCCCCGATAGCTCAGTCGGTAGAGCGACGGACTGTTAATCCGCAGGTCCCTGGTTCGAGCCCAGGTCGGGGAGCCAAACAACCTGGCCTCGGCGGCTCCAAGGCGGCGTCACCCGCCTCCGGTCGTGTGTCGAGTGCTTTCGAAGCCCGCCTCGAGCGGGCTTCGTGCTTCTGGGGACGGTCCTCGCGAACGAGTCGGGCCCCGAAGGGGCAAGGCCAGGTCGTGCGACGCCGGCTGGGCGGGTCGGCGCGTGGCGGCCGGCGGCTACACGTTCCCGGCCCAGGGCAGCAACTCGTCGAGCCGCTCCTCGTCGCGCACCAGTTCGGCAAAGCCCAGCAGGTCGACGGCGGCCCGCAGGCCCTCGAGGAAGCGACCCGGTGGCAGGGCGAGCGTGCTGACCGCCCGCGCGATCTGGACGATGAACAGCACCACGAGTTCGCCCGGGACGATCTGCAGTTCCGTGTGCGGTCGCGCGGGCATGGGGTGCATCTCGGGCGGTGGCGTGAAGACGGCTCCATCGTGCGCAACGGCGCCTTCGCCGTGACACCGAAAAGCGGCTGCCGGACCCGCCAGATCCGCGTCCACGCGCAACGGCCCCGGCCACGCGCCAAGGCCGTCACGGCCGGCAGCAGGGCGGGATCCGACCAGGTAGGACTCGAGCGCGGGCACCCGGTCGGCCGTGGTCTTGAACAGCAGCCGCCACTCGGGGCCTTGTTCGATCGCACCCTGCCAGGCATAGACGCTTTCGATCGGCGTGATCTGCACGCAGGCGGCCAGGCGCCGCTCCACGGCGGCGCGGGCGAGCGTGCGCGCCGTTTCGGGGCTGTCGACGGTGGTGACGAGCAAGGTGGGGGTCATCGCGATTTCCTCCGGGGCGTGTCGGCTCGCAGGGCCCAACGTTCATGATCGCGCCAGCGTCCGCGGATCTTGAGGTAGCGCGGCGAGTAGCCCTCGCGCTGGAATCCGCAGGCCTTGACCAGGGCGATCGAGGCGCGGTTGCCGGGCTGGATGTTGGCCTCGAGCCGGTGCAGCCGCATCGGTCCGAAGGCCTCGCGGATCACCCGCTCGAGACCCTCGCGCATCAGCCCCTGGCGCTCGAAGCCGGCGAACGCGTAGTAGCCGAGGTAGCCGCTTCGGAAGATCCCCATCACGATCTCGCTGATGGCGATGAAGCCGGCGATCTCGTGGCCCGCCCGGCGCTCCACGACGAAGCCGCGGCAGTTCGATCGCGACATCCTCGCCAGCAGCGCTCGGAAGGCGGCGGGCGTGGTGGTGGTCGTCACCCAGGCGTCGTGCAGCTCGCGGCTGGCGCGTGCCCGGCGCAGGAACTCGGCCTCGTCGACGGGCGCGAGCGGCCGCAGCACGACACGGCGCGTCATGCCCATCTGGGATCCGCCCTGCGTGGCGGTCCAAGGCGCCTGGGATCGACCGCGCGAGCCCGGTGATGCCGGCCAGGATGTGCCCGTTGCACGTTTGTGGTGTCTGGTCGTGTGGCACCCGGTGCAGCCCGACGCCTCACGCGCCGTAGGTCCAGGTGCGCCGGATGTGCTCGCCCTCGACCTCGTAGACCACCGCGATCTCGTAGGGCTGGTCGCGCACGCCGTGGATCCGTTCGTGGTCGATCACGGTGCGGCCGATCACCAGCCGGCCGAGCAACTGGGCGCGCAGCCCGGCGTGGTTGAAGCGCTGCGTGGCGTAGAACTCGCGGAACGCGGTCGCGCCGATGATCGCCGGATGGGTCGACGGCGGGCGAAACACCTCGACGTCGTGCGCGTACTGCGCGCAGAAGCGGTCGATGTCGCGTGCGTTGTAGGCCTCGAACTGGCGCTGGACGATGTCGACGGGAGACATGCGGGGGACCCTCCGGGCGGCCGCGATGCCCCGATCGTCGGGTGTCTGCGCGGGCTCGGCAATACGGGGGCGCCAGCCCCCAGCCAACGGCGTCAGGCCGGCGGCCGCGAGCCGATCACGATGATCGCCATGCCCGCCAGGGCCACGGCGGAGCCGGCGAGGTCCCAGGCCGTCGGGCGGATGCCGTCGACCGCCCACAGCCACAGCACCGCGGTGGCCACGTAGACGCCCCCGTAGGCCGCGTAGACCCGGCCCGACGCGGTGGGATGCAGGGTGAGCAGCCAGACGAAGGCGGCAAGCGCCGCGGCCGCCGGCAGCAGCACCCACGCACCGGCCTTGCCCTTGAGCCACAGCCACGGCAGGTAGCAGCCGACGAGTTCCATGACGGCCGTGAGCACGAACAAGCCGGCGGTGGTGGCAAGGTTCATCGTGGGGCGAGGTCGCGTGGCGGGGCCGGTAGTGTCGCGCCGACGGCAGCGCGGTGGCGCCCTGGGGCGCGTGCCTTGACAGCGCCCGACAGCGCGATCCCAATCACCTCACCACCGCGGGTCCGGCGCGGGGTCCGCCGTCCTGGAGCTTGCATGACCCTCGAGACCGACTATCTCGTCATCGGTGCCGGCGCCTCTGGCCTGGCCTTCGCCGACGAACTGGTACGGCGCAGCGATGCCCACGTGACCCTCGTCGACCGTCGCGATGCGCCGGGCGGCCACTGGAACGACGTCTACCCCTTCGTGCGGCTGCACCAGCCGGCCAGCTTCTACGGGGTCGAGTCGATCGAGCTCGACCGCGGCGACCTGGAGGCGAGCGGGCCGAACGCCGGCTACATGAGCCTGTCCGAGGGCCCGGAGATCGTCGCGTACTTCCATCGCGTGATGCGCGAGAAGCTGCTGCCCACCGGGCGCGTGCGCTTCGTGCCGATGAGCGAGGCCGAGCCGGGCGAGGCGCCGGGCCCGGTGACGGTCCGGCATCGCCTGAGCGGCGAGCGCACGACGATCACGGTGCGGCGCAAGCTCGTCGACGCCTCGCGCTTCACCAACGCCGTGCCGGCCACGCACCGGCCCGCGTTCGACATCGCCCCCGGGGTCGTCTGCGTCCCGCCGAACGATCTGCCGCGCCGCGTGGGGGGGTTCGAGCACCACGTCGTGCTGGGCGCCGGCAAGACCGCCATCGACGCCGTGTGCTGGCTGCTCGCGCAGGGCGCGCCGGCCGCGTCGATCACCTGGGTGGTGCCGCGCGACTCGTGGTTCTTCAACCGCGCCAAGGTGCAGCCCACGATGGCGCACTTCGACAGCACCTTCACCAGCGCGGCCGAGCAGCGCGAGGCGATGGCCGCGGCGACCTCGGTGCGCGACCTGGGGCATCGGATGGAGGCCTGCGGCGCCTGGCTGCGGGTGGACCCGTCGATCGAGCCGACGATGTTCCACTTCGCCACCGTCTCCGAGGGCGAGCTGGCCCTGCTGCGGCGGGTCGGGCGCACGGTCCGCCTGGGCCGGGTGACCGCGATCGAGCCAGGGCGCCTGCGCCTGCATCGCGGCGACGTCGAGGTGCCGGCGGGCAGCCTGTTCGTCGACTGCACCGCCTCGGCGCTGTCGTACAAGCCGCCGGTGCCGGTGTTCGCGGGCGCGCGCCTGACCATCCAGATGGTTCGCATTCCGCAGCCCACCTTCAGCGCGGCCCTTACCGCGTTCCTCGAGACGCAGCCGGGCAGCGACGACGAGAAGAACGCCTGCATGCGGCCGGTCGTGATGACCGACACCGTCGACGACTATCCGCGCTCGCAGCTCACCGACCTCGCGAACCGCCACGCGGCCTCGCGCATCCCCGCGGTGCGCGACTGGCTGTCCCGGTCACGGCTGGAGGGCTTCACGCACCTGCTTGCAGACATCCGGCCCGAGGACGCGGCCCGCATGGCGATCGTGCAGCGCATCCGCGTGGCCTCGCAGGCGGCATTCGAGAACCTGCAGCGCCTGGCGGCGATGCCGCGCGGCGCCTGAGGCCTGCGCGGCCGTTCGCGGGCCCCGCGGGGGCCCTCCAGGAAGGCCCGGACCCGATCGGGCTGTGTGTCAGGCAGCGCCGGGCGGCGTCGGATGCGCGCCGGCTCGCCGCGCCGCGGCGCGCTCGGCGACCAGGCGATGCACGACCGTGCGTCGATACAGGAACAACGGGACGAACGCCACCAGGGCGCCGAGGATCACCATCCACATCGGCCACTGCTTCAGCTCGGCGTGGTAGAGCGCCGCGACGACGGCCAGCGGCAGCAGCGTCAGCGCCCAGCCGGCCAGCACGCCAGGGTGCGTGGTGGCCACCTCGGCGGCGTCCTCGGCCACCGCGCCGCGCTCCCACGGCTCGAAGGCCTCGAGTTCGGCAAAGCGGTACCAGGGCAGCACGAACGACGTGGTGGCCGGGGTCGTCGAACGGGACGATGTCGTCATGACAGTGGGTGCGCCGAGGCGAGCAGGGCCTGCGGCGCGACGAAGGATCACGATGGCTCGACAGGGTGCGCCGTCGTGCGGCCGCCGTCAACCCGGATCGCGCACGGGATCGCGCCGGCCTTGACCGGGGTCAGCCCGGGATCCTGCCATTGGGCGCGCGAGTCACGTCGTAGCGCAGCTCGGCGAATCCCGGCCCGATGCGGCGGGCCGAGGTCAGCACCAGCGGCGGCTGTGTGATGGCGCGTGGCAGCAAGGGGCGCCCCGAGCCCAGCGTGACCGAGCCCACCTGCACGATCACCTCGTCGAGCAGCCCGGCGTCGTGGAACTGCCCGGCCAGGTCGCCACCCCCCACGATCCACAGATCCCGGCCGCCCGCGGCGGCCGCCATCGCGGCATGCACCGGCCGCACGTCACCCTCCACGAAATGCACGGCGGCGCCGGGCACGCGCGGCAAGGTCCGATGACTGAAGACCCACGCCGGTTGGGCGTAGGGCCATGGCGCGCCCTCGCGACCCTCGGGCTGCACCACGTGCGCCAGCATCCACTGGTAGGTCGCCGCGCCCATCGCGATCGCCCCGATCTCGGCGATGAACGCATCGAAGCCGGTGTCGGCGACGTCGCCCAACGGGAGCAGCCACTCGAGCGAGTGGTCGTCGGTCGCGATGAAGCCGTCGAGGCTGGAGGCGGTGTAGTAGCGGGTTCTCATGGGCGCATGACCAGCAGTCGTACAGCGAGCGCGACGAAGATCAACGCGGCCAGGCGGTTCAGGGCCACCTGCGCGACGGGCCGGCGCCGCAGCGCCTCGCCCACGAATCCGGCGGCCCAGGCGATCGAGCCGAACACGGCCAGCGTCGCGATGCCGAAGACCACCCCGAGCACGACGATCTGCCCGGCCACCGAACCGCGCGCCGGATCGGCGAACTGTGGCAGGAAGGCGAGGAAGAAGATCGCGACCTTCGGGTTGGTCACGTTCATCACGATGCCGCGCAGGTAGAGCGCCGACGCCGGCTGCGCGGGCGGGGCGTTCTCGTCCAGTCGCATCGCGCCGGCCCGCCAGGCCCCCCACGCCAGCCACAGCAGGTACACGGCGCCGGCCACCGTGAGCACCGTGAAGGCCACCGGGGACGCCTTGAGCAGCGCGGCCACCCCCAGGCTCACCGCCGCGGTGTGCGCCACGAGGCCGGTGCACAGGCCGAGCGTGACGAGCAGGCCGGCCCGGCGCCCGTGAAGGGCCGCCTGGGTCAGCACGAAGAGGTTGTCCGGGCCCGGGGCCAGCGCCAGCGCGACAGCCGCGGCCAGGAAGACCGCGAGGATCTCGGTCGGGATCATGAGGCAGGGTGTCGGTCGCGCGGCAGAACGCAGCGCCTCGGTGGCGTCGCGGCGCCGATGCTAGTGGAGCGACCGGGGCACGGCGAGCGGGGCGGCCGCGCCGGCCGGTGTCGCGCCGCCGGCCGGCATGACCTCCGAGGTCATGGCCGGTTGGTCGGCGCCGTGGCACGCTGGCGTCCCCATGACGAAAGGAGTGACGATGAGCCGGGCCGTGCTGATGATCGTGCTGGTGGCGTTCGGCGCCCTGACCGCGGTGGCGGTGGCGCAGCATGGCGTGCTGGGCATCTTTGCCTGGCAGTTGCAGAACACCGCCGGACTGCAGGTCCTGGTGGACCTCGTCATCGCGCTGAGTCTGTTCCTCGTCTGGATGTGGGACGACGCCCGGCGCTCGGGCCGCAACCCGTGGCCCTGGCTCGTGCTCACGCTGGCCGCGGGGGCCTTCGGGCCGCTGTTGTACCTGCTGACGCGGCGTTCGCCCGGCTGACCCGCGGTCAGCGCACGGCCCAGCCGCCGCTGACCGGAAACACCTGCCCGACGAAGCAGTCGGCCGCCGGGCTGCACAGGTAGGCGGCGAACGAAGCGTCCTCGCGCGCCGACACGAGCCTCCCGAGCGGCACCTCGCGGGCCAGCCGGTCCTGGAAGCGCGGGTTGGCCTGGACCTCTGGCGGGAAGTACGTCGGGTTGTCGACGAAGTTCTGCGCGATCGCGTTGACCTGCACCCCGTGCGGCGCGAGCTCGACACCGACCGCCTGCACCCACGCGAGCTGTGCGCCGCGGGCCGCGCTGTAGGTCGAGCTGCGCTTCATGCCGCGCAGCGCCGATGCACTGCCCATCACCAGCAGCTTGCCCGAGCGCCTGGCGATCATGGCCGGCAGCACCGCCCGCGCGAGCCGGGGCAGGGGGTCGACGAGCGCGGCGAAGACCTGCTGCCACTCGTCGTCGGTCACGTCGACCGCGGACGTCGACGGCGCGGTGATCGCGAGGTTCGCGACCAGCACATCGACCCGGCCGGCCTCGCGCACGACGGCCTCGGCCGCGCCTGGATGGTTGAGCGGCCGGGCGCTCGCGACGACCTCGGCGCCGTGCTCGGCCAGCACCGCACACAGCATCGGGCCCATGAAGTCCTCGGCCTGCGTGACGAGCACGCGCCGGCCGGCCAGGTCGACGCCCACGTCAGCGTCCCGGGCTGCCGCGCGATCCGGCCGTCGGCAGCGGAATGCCCTGGTCCGGGTCGTTCAGCTTCTTCTGCTCGGTCAGCGGCACGCCCGTGGGCGGCGGCAGGCCCTTCAGCAGGCCGGCCAGGCCGCCGCGCGCCGCGGGGCTCGAGGCCGCACCGTCGGCCGGCGCGGCGGATGAGGCTGCGGGGCCGCTGGCCGAGGCCGACCCGCGGGCGGGGATCAGGGTGATGCCCTCCGTGGTGCCGCGGATCACCGCCTGGCGCGGGTCGGCCGGGCCCTCGCGGGCCGGCGAGGCGCCGCCCGTCTGGGCGCAGCCTGCCAGGAAGGCCGCCGCGACCGCGAGCAGCCACGCCACGGGCGCCGGGGCTGCTCGGGCCCGCGACGGGGCATGAAAGGCGGGCAAGTGCGTCATGGCAGTCGACAGGAGTACGGGAAGGACACGATACGAACGCCGCCGGTCGAACGCCACGGCAGCTGGGCCGAGGCGCCGGAAGCCGGCGCCCGGTCAGCCGGGCTGCGGGCCGTCGTAGCCCTCGATGATCAGCACCTCGCCGACCGATGCCGGCCGGCGCAAGGCCACCGCGGCCTGGTACTCAGGCGAGTGGTAGCAGTCCACCGCGGCCTGGTAGCTCGGGAACTCGATCACCACGTTGCGCGACCGCGGCGTGCCCTCGGGGGCCTCGAAGGTGCCGCCCCGCACGAGGAAGCGGGCGCCATGCCGGGCGAACGGCTGCGCGTTGGCGGCGCGGTATTTGTCGTACTGCTCGGGATCGGTCACGTCGACACGGGCGATCCAGTAGCCCTTGGGCATCGGGTTCTCCGGGGTGGGGGGTGGGACTGGGAGTCCATACGGCTCCTGCCGGCGACTCTACGCCCGATCCAGCCGGTCGCCACGGCGACCCCGTCCGCGCGGTCATCGACCGTGCGGCGACTCCAGCCGTCGATACAGGGTGCGCAGGCTGATGCCCAAAGAACGGGCGAGGTCCTCGCGGCTCCCCGCGTGCATGGCCATGGCGGCGAGCAAGGCGTCGCGCTGCGCCTGGCGCCGGCGTGCCGCCGGGGTGTCGGCCCGCGGTGCCGCGGCCGTGCGGCCGGCCGGGCTTGCGTCGGTCGAGTCGCCCGACGCCAGGGGAGCGGCGCGGCTGCCGATGGCCAGCGCGCGCTCGATCACGTCCTCGCCGATGCGCTCGCCGTCGGTGAGCAGCGCAGCGCGTTCGAGCACGTTGCGCAGCTCGCGCACGTTGCCCGGAAACGGGTGCAGCGCGAGCCGCTCCAGCGCGCCCGCGGTCAGCGACAGCCGGCGCGCCGGCGCGACCCGGGCCAGCAGCGACGTCGCGAGCAACGGGATGTCGTCGCGGCGATCGCGCAGCGGCGGCAGATCGATTGGAAAAGTGCTCAGGCGGTAGTACAGGTCTTCGCGAAAGCGGCCGCCGGCCACCATCGACCGCAGGTCGCGGTGCGTGGCCGAGACGAGCCGCACGTCGGCGCGGCGCAGCTCGGTGCTGCCCACGCGGCGGTACGTGCCGTTCTCGAGCAGCCGCAGCAGCTTGACCTGCATCGCCAGCGGGATGTCGCCCACCTCGTCGAGGAACAGGGTGCCGCCGCTGGCCGCCTCGACGAGGCCGGCCCGCGGCGCCTGGGCCCCGGTGAAGGCGCCTTTCTCATGGCCGAACAGCTCGCTCTCGAACAGGGTCTCGGGCAGGCTGGCGCAGTCGACGACCACCAGCGGCCGCGACGCGCGCGGGCTCGCCTCGTGCAGGGCGCGGGCGACCAGTTCCTTGCCGGTGCCCGACTCGCCGAGCAGCAGCACCGCTGCCTCCGAGGGGCCGACGCGCGCCACGAGCGACAGCATCGCCTGGAACGTTGTCGAGCGGCCGATCAGGCCGCGGGTGGCCGGCACGCCCTGCGCCACGTTCAGCGGCTCCATCTTCTCGATGAACAGCGCGGGCCGGCCATCGGCGTCGCGCAGCGCCACGAGCTCGATGTTGACGTAGGCCTCCCCCTGCGGCGTGTGGTGCAGGTGCAGGACGCGCTCACGCTGGCCGCTGCGGCGCGCGCGAGCCATCGGGCAGCTCTCGCCGGCCTGGTCGCAGGGCACGCTGAAGCCGTGCGAGACGTCGTGGCAGGTGCGCCCGATCACGCTGCCGCGTGGCGCGAACTGCGCGCGATACGCCGCGTTCGCCGCCAGGATGCGGTACTGCGCATCGAACAGGATGTGCGGCTCGGGCAGGGCCTCGAGAAAGGCCACGAGTTCGGGCGCAGCTTCCTTGGAGGGCGGTGGCGGGCTCATGGTCCGGGGGAGGGCTGCAAACAGGCCTGGACGTCGGCAGCAGCTTCTGCAGCAGTGTCTCGCCAGGTTCGAGCGAACCGCGCCAGTGTGCCATTGAGTGCCAGAAAAAGCGGCACGGAACGGCGCAACGAGGCGCTCTGCCGCCGCCCGTTCAGGTGGACCTTGCCTAAATCATTGATCTGGAAGGACTTGGCGCTCCGGGGTGAGCGTGGCACGCGTCTTGAGGGTGCTACGGCATTTGATGCCCGAAGGAGACCTGCCATGTCCGACACCACGCTGCCCACCCTGCCGTCCCCGCACGACGGCGAACGTCGGGTCTGGCTGATGGCCGCGACAGCGGCCGGCGGCGTCGCGGCCGTGGCGACGGCCGTGCCGTTCGTGTCCACGTTCGCGCCGAGCGAGCGCGCCAAGGCGCTCGGCGCGGCGGTGACCGTGGACATCGGTGACATCCCCCCCGGCGGCATGAAGACCGTCGAATGGCGCGGCAAGCCGGTGTGGATCCTGCGGCGCACGCCGGCAATGCTCGAGGGCCTCTCGAAGCACGACGCCGACCTCGCCGATCCGCGTTCCGCGAAGGACGACCTGCCCGAGGCACTGCGCAACCCCGGCCGGTCCGTCAAGCCGGAGGTGTTCGTGGCGATCGGCATCTGCACCCACCTGGGCTGCGCGCCGAACGAGGTTCCCGCCGGCAGCGCCAACCCGAGCGTCGGTGCCGACTGGCCGGGTGGCTTCTTCTGCCCATGCCACGGGTCGACCTTCGACCTGGCGGGGCGCGTCTTCAAGAACAAGCCGGCGCCCACCAACCTCGAGATCCCGCCGCACCGCTACCTGAGCGACACGCAACTGCTGATCGGCGAGGCCGACGCGGCCTGAGCGC
>JALOSQ010000079.1 GCA_025458335.1 Ideonella sp. | reverse complement strand
CGCGCTGAGCCATGTCGCAGCAGATCCTCTCCCAGGACGAGGTCGACGCCCTCCTGCAGGGCATCACCGGCGAGAGCCAGAAGCTCGAGCAGGTCGAGGAACACGTCGGCGGCATCCGCGACTACGACCTGGCCAGCCAGGAGCGCATCGTGCGTGGGCGCATGCCCACGATGGAGATCATCAACGAGCGCTTCGCCCGCAACATCCGGATCGGACTGTTCAATTTCATCCGCAAGAGCCCCGAGATCGCGATCGGCGGCATCAAGGTGCAGAAGTACAGCGCCTTCCTTCGCGAGATCGTGGTGCCGACGAACTTCAACATCGTCAGCGTGCGGCCGCTGCGCGGCAGCGGGCTGGTGGTGTGCGAGCCCACGCTGGTGTTCGCCGTCATCGACGCGCTGTTCGGCGGCAACGGCAAGCACCACACGCGCATCGAGGGCCGCGACTTCTCGCCCACCGAGCAGCGCATCATCAGCCGGCTGGTCGAGGTGATCACGACCGAGTACCAGCGGGCCTGGGCCGGCATCTACCCGCTCGAGCTGGAGTACCAGCGCAGCGAGATGCAGCCGCAGTTCGCCAACATCGCCACGCCCAGCGAGGTGGTGGTGGCGACCTCGTTCACGCTCGAGATCGGCGATACCACCGGCACCATCCACTTCTGCATCCCGTACAGCACGCTCGAGCCGATCCGCGACGTCCTGTACAGCACGATCCAGGGCGACAGCTCGGAGCCCGACCGGCGCTGGGTGAACCTGCTCAAGCAGCAGATCCAGGCCGCCGAGGTCGAGATCGTGGCCGAGCTCGCGCATGCGCCGGCCACCGTCGAGACCCTGCTCGCGCTCAAGCCCGGCGACTTCCTCGAGCTCGACATGGAGCCCGTGATCGAGGGCAAGGTGCTGGGCGTGCCGATCTTCTCGTGCCAGTACGGCACCTCCAACAACCGCTATGCGCTCAAGGTCGACCAGCTGTACGCCAGCTCGAACCTGAGCTGGCTGGGAGAGAACCATGTCCGCTGACCAGGCCCCCGGAAGCACCGAGGACGCGATGGCCGCCGAGTGGGCCGCTGCGCTCGCCGAGTCCAAACCCGCGGTCGCCGGCGACCTGACGCCCACCGAGCAGGTGGCGCCGGCCACCTTCACGAACTTCTCGCCGACCGCCGGTGGAACCGCAGGCAACGACATCTCGATGATCCTGGACATCCCCGTCCAGCTCACCGTCGAGCTCGGCCGCACCCGCATCCCGATCAAGCACATCCTGCAGCTCGCGCAGGGCTCGGTCGTCGAGCTCGACGCGCTGGCCGGCGAGCCGATGGACGTGCTGGTCAACGGCTACCTGATCGCCCAGGGCGAGGTGGTGGTCGTCAACGAGAAGTTCGGCATCCGGCTCACCGACATCGTCACGCCCAGCGAGCGCATGCGCCGCCTGAGCAAGGGCCACTGACCCCCCGAGCCATGACGCCTGCGATCTCGTCCCTCCTGTGGTTCGTCGCGATCCTCGCGGCAATCCCGGTGGTGCTGTGGATGGTCAAGCGCTCGCCGCTGGGCCGCCTGCACGGCCTCGGCCCCCAGGGCCCCGGTGCGATGCGGACCGTCTCCACGCTCGCGCTGTCGCCGAGCCAGCGCCTGGTGACGGTGGAGGTCGGCGAAGGCGAGCAGCGGCGCTGGCTGGTGCTGGGCGTGACCCCCTCGTCGATCCAGACCGTGCATGTGCTCGACCCGCAGGCAGCGCCGGTGGCGGCCGACGTCAGTGCGCCCGCGTCGGCGGCGTCGGCGGCGGCGCGCGGCGCGAGCGTCCTGCCCTTCTCGCATTGGTTGGATCGCATGCGCGCGCCGACGCGCCCTTCCGCCGGCCGCGATGCCCCGGGGCAAGGCCATGCCTGAGCGCGGCGCGCCCGCCCGCGGCCTGCGGACCGCCGTGATCGGCGGCGCCTTGCTGGGCGCCGGCTTCGCGGCCTGGGCACAGGCCGCACCGACCGGCCCGGGCCTGCCGTTGGTGATCGGCCAGGGCCCGCAGGGCACCAGCTATTCGGTGCCGATCCAGACCCTGCTGTTCTTCACCGCGCTGAGCTTCCTGCCGGCGGTGATCCTGCTGATGACCGCGTTCACGCGCATCGTCATCGTGCTGAGCCTGCTGCGCCAGGCGCTGGGCACCCAGGCCGCACCGCCCAACCAGGTCATCATCGGCCTGAGCCTGTTCCTCACCTTCTTCGTGATGAGCCCGACGCTGGACCGCGTCTACCAGCAGGCCTACCAGCCGTACGCCGCCGGCCAGATCAGCTTCGAGCAGGCACTCGAGCGCGGCGAGGTGCCGATGCGGGAGTTCATGCTCAAGCAGACGCGTCAGTCCGACCTGCAGCTGTTCGCGAAGCTCGCCAAGGTCGACCCGTCGGTGCCGAGCGCCGAGGTGCCCTTCCGCGTGCTCGTGCCCGCCTTCGTCACCAGCGAGCTGAAAAGCGCCTTCCAGATCGCCTTCCTCATCTTCATCCCCTTCCTGATCATCGACATGATCGTGGCCAGCGTGCTGATGAGCCTGGGCATGGTGATGCTGAGCCCGGTGCTGGTCGCGTTGCCGTTCAAGCTCATGCTGTTCGTGCTGGCCGACGGGTGGAACCTGCTGCTCGGATCGCTCGCCGCCAGCTTCGTGACCTCCTAGCGCGCCGCCCCTCCACCTTCCACCGCGAGCGATCCATGGACGCCACCCAGGTCTTCACCTTCGGCCAGCAGGGCCTCGTGCTGCTGCTGATGCTCAGCGCCCCGGTGCTGCTCACCATCCTGCTCGTGGGGCTCGTGGTGAGCATCTTCCAGGCCGCCACGCAGATCAACGAGCAGACGCTGTCGTTCGTGCCCAAGATGGTGGCCGCGGTCGCGGTCATGGCGATCGCCGGACCGTGGATGCTCACCACGCTGGTGGAGTACATCCAGCGCACGCTCACCACGATCCCGACCGTGGTGGGCTGAGGCCGCCCGCTCGAAGGTCCGCCGCCATGCTGACCTTCACCGAGGCCCAGGTCTGGGCCTGGCTGGGCCCGATCCTGTGGCCCTTCCTGCGCGTGCTGGCGCTGTTCACCGCCATGCCGATCTTCGCGCAGGCCGCCGTGCCGGTGCGCGTGCGCATCGCGCTGGCCTTCTTCATCGCACTGTGCGCCCAGGGCGTGATGCCGCCGGTGCCGGTGATCCCGCTGGACTCGCCGGTCGCCCTGCAGGTGCTCGCGCAGCAGCTGGTGATCGGGCTGGCGCTGGGCTTCGCGGTGCGCATGGTGTTCGCCGCGGTGGAGTTCGCGGGCGAGATCATCGGCCTGCAGATGGGCCTGAACTACGCTGGCTTCTTCGACCCGTCGACCGGCGGCACGACGACGGCGGTGAGCCGCTTCTTCGGCGTGTCTGTGAGCTGGGTGTTCATCGTGATCAACGGGCACCTGCTGGTGATCGCGGCCGTGGTGGCCAGCTTCGACGCCTTTCCCATCGGGCCCGAGCCCTTTGCGTTCCTCAGGCAGGTGCAGCCGCAGGTCTGGGGCGCCGAGATCTTCAGCCTGGGCCTGTGGATCGCCCTGCCGATGGTGGCGATGCTGCTGTTCACCAACCTCGTGCTCGGCCTGATCTCCCGCGTGGCGCAGCAGATGAACATCTTCGCGATCGGCTTCCCGGTCACGCTGGCCGTGGGCCTGCTGGGTACGCTGCTGACCCTGCCCTTGCTGCAGGCGCCGTTCCTGATGGTGCTGCAGCGCATGCTCGAGCACTTCCAGTAGCCAGGCCCGCGGGGCTTCGATAATCCCCGCATGCACCTCATCGTGCCTTTCGCCTCGGCGCTCGGCGACGACGCGGCTGCCGTGCGCGCGGACCTCGAGCTGCCCGCGCTGGCCGCGCTGTTGCAGCGCCTGCCGGCCGGCGACCGCGACGACGGCGACGAGACCCGCTACAGCCCGCCTCACGAGCGAGCGCTCGCGCGTGCCGTCGGTCTGGCCGGCGGTGACGGCACGCTGCCTTGGGCTGCGTGGCGCGCCGCCGCGCTCGGCCTGGAGACCGGCGACCTTGCCTGGGCAGAGCTGACGCCGGTGCATTGCGCGATCGGCCGCGACTCCGTCACCCTCACCGACCCGGCCCGGCTCGACCTCGACGAGTCGACCGGGCGCGAGCTGTTCGAGGCGGTGCGGCCGCTGTTCGTCGACGATGGCGTCGCGCTCGAGTGGGGCGGGCCCGGACGCTGGTTCGCCGCGCACGAGTTGCTTGCCGACCTGCGCTGCGCGTCGATCGACCGCGCGACCGGCCGGCGGCTCGAGACCTGGGCGCCCGAGGGCCCGGGCGCGCGACGCGCCTTGCGGCTGCAGAACGAGGTCCAGATGCTGTTGTACCAGCACCCCGCGCACGACCGGCGCCTGGCCGCCGGGCAGACGCCGGTGAATTCGGTCTGGTGGAGTGGCTGCGGCCGGCGCGTGCCCGGGGCCCGCGCGCCCGAGGGCCTGGTCGTCGACGAACGCCTGCGCAGCCCGGCCCTGGCGGGCGACTGGAGCGCCTGGCGTGAAGCCTGGCGCGCCCTCGACGACGGGCCGTTGCGCCACGCGCTCGACCGTGCCCGCGACGGGCTGCCGGTGCAGGTCGTGCTGTGCGGCGAGCGCAGCAGCGTGACGCTGACCTCTGCCGCTGGATCCTGGATCGACCGCCTGCGCCGACGACTGTCCGCACCCGACGTCTCCGCGCTGCTCGGAACACTGTGAGGCCGCCCAGGACGCCGCACCGATGACCGCCCCCCGACTCGTCGCACGCGACGTGCCGCCCCGCACGGCCTGGGCCCTGGAACAGGCCGGCGTGGCACCCCTGCTCGCCCGGCTGTTCGCGGGCCGCGGCGTCACCGACGCCGCCGAGCTCGACGACGCACTGGAGCGCCTGCTGCCCCCGGCCGGCCTGCGCGGCGCGCCCGAGGCGGCCCGGGTGCTGGCCGACGCAATCGCGCAGGGGCGGCCGATGGTGGTGGTGGCCGACTACGACTGCGACGGGGCCACCGCCTGCGCGGTCGCGATCCGCGGCCTCGGCCTGCTCGGTGCAGCCGCAGGCCAGGTGCGGCCGGTGGTGCCCGACCGTGCGGTGCACGGATACGGGCTGACGCCGGCGATCGTGGACCTCGCGCGCGCCGCCCAGCCCGGTGTCGAGGTGCTGATCACGGTCGACAACGGCATCGCCAGCCTGGAGGGGGTCGCGCATGCGCGCGCGCTCGGGCTCGACGTCGTGGTCACCGACCATCACCTGCCGGCCGCCGCACCCGCCGGCGCACCGGCCGACGCAGTGCCGTTGCCCGATGCCACGGTGATCGTGAACCCGAACCAGCCCGGCTGCACGTTCGCGAGCAAGCACATCGCCGGGGTCGGGGTGATGTTCTACGTGCTGCTCGCGCTGCGGGCAGAACTTCGCGCCCGCGGCGTGCTCGACCCGCAGCGCCAGCCGCGCCTGGACACCCTGCTCGACCTGGTCGCGCTGGGTACCGTGGCCGACGTGGTGCGGCTCGACGCGAACAACCGGCGCCTCGTCTCGCAGGGCCTGCGCCGCGTTCGGGCGGGGCGCATGCAGCCGGGACTCGCCGCCCTGTTCGCGGTGGCCGGCCGCGACCCGGCACGCGCGACCGCTCAGGACTTCGGCTTCGCGATCGGACCGCGACTCAACGCGGCCGGACGCCTCGCCGACATGTCGCTGGGCATCGCCTGCCTGCTCACCGACGACCCGGCGCAGGCGGCCGAACACGCCGCGCGACTCGATGCGATCAACCGCGAGCGCCGCCAGGTCGAGGCGGGCATGACCGGGCAGGCCGAAGCCGCGCTCGACCGCTTGCTGGTCGGCCGCACGGCCGGCGACTGGCCGGCGGCGGTGGCGTTGTTCGACCCGGCCTTTCACGAGGGAGTGGTCGGCATCGTCGCCTCGCGCGTCAAGGACCGGGTGCACCGGCCGGTGTTCGTGTTCGCGCCCGGGCAGGACGGCGCGCTCAAGGGCTCGGGTCGCTCGATCCCCGGCTTCCACCTGCGCGACGCGCTCGACCTGGTCAGCAAGCGCGAGCCGGGCCTGCTGCGGCGCTTCGGCGGGCACGCCATGGCCGCCGGCTGCACGCTCGAGGCGGAGGGATTCGCGCGCTTCGAGGCGGCCTTCGGCGCGGTCGCCGGTGAGCTGCTCGATGCCTCGACCCTGCAGCGCACGGTGTGGGTGGACGGCCCGCTGCCGGCCGAGGCCTTCGGGCCCGAGGTGGTGCGACGCCTCGACGATGTGGTCTGGGGCCAGGCCTTCGAGCCGCCCCTGTTCTGTGACGAGGTCGACGTGCTGTCGCAGCGCGAGGTCGGCACCGGCCACCTCAAGCTGGCGGTGCGGCACCACGGCACCACGCGCGACGCGATCTGGTTCGGCCGCCGCGAACCGTTGCCCGGGCGGGTGCGGCTGGCCTACCGCCTGCAACTCGACGCGTGGAACGGACAGGAGCGCGTGCAGATGGTCGTCGAGGCCGCCGAGGCGGCCTGAGCGTCCGCCAACCGCGGACGGACCCGCCGGGTCGCGGCCCGTGTCCGTCGGCTTCGCACTGCCTTAGCGCTTTGTTGCAATTCGAAGCCGGTGGACGCCAGCCCCCCGCGAACTGGGGGTGAATACTCCCGGACCGATTCCCGTGGCCGGCGTCCTGCCCGCGCGATGACCATGCATCACCCCACCCTTCCCGCCGGCCGGCCCTTCCAGCCGGCCCCCCGCCGCTCCCACCGCCTGGCCGTTGCGATGGTCAGCGTTGCCGCAAGCGCCTGGCTCGCCGGCTGCGGGGGGTCGTCGAGTACGCCAGGCCCTGGCG
This sequence comes from Ideonella sp., assembly GCA_025458335.1. GTDB lineage: Bacteria > Pseudomonadota > Gammaproteobacteria > Burkholderiales > Burkholderiaceae_C > JAIYCR01. The sequence goes on along the minus strand of JALOSQ010000079.1, from coordinate 2,537 downwards.
TGGTCGACAACGGGCAACGGCTGTTCTCGGCCTCCGGCTTCAACTGCGTGCAGTGCCACACCGACCCGCGCACGATGCAGCGGGCGTCCGACGAAGCCGCGCTGGCGGCCCTGATCGGCACGGCGATCACCGACAACCGTGGTCGGATGGGCGATCCGAGCATGGGCCTGCAGAGCCTGGACGCGCAGGGGATGCGCGACATCGCGGCCTACCTGCTCTCGCTCACGCCGGTGGCCGCGGCGCCGGCCCCCGCACCGACGCCCGCACCCGCACCGACCCCCGGCCTGCCCGCAGGCGTCACGCAGCAGTCCGGCCTGCCGACCGGCTACGTGGCCTGCGCGCGCGAAGGCAGCGGCAGTTGCACCTTCACCGGAACCGTCACCCTGGCCTACGGCGTGGCCAACGCCGGGCCCTACCGGCTGCGCTCGGTCAATGGGCCGAGCTTCGACTGCCGCACCGGCAACAGCGTGTTCGGCGACCCGACGCCCGGAGCCGAGAAGACCTGCTTCGGCCCCGGCGGCCAGGTCAACACCATCGGCGGTGGCGGTGGTGGGGGCGGCGGCGGGGGCGGTGCGGTGACCGTGCGCACCACCACCTTCGCCACCGGCCTGTCGAGCCCCTGGGGCATGGCCTGGCTGCCTTCGGGCGAGCTCCTCGTCACCGAGAAGCGCGGCACCATCGTGCGGATCTCGGCCGACGGCTCGTCGCGCACCACGCTCAGCTGGGGCTCGCCGCGGCCCGACATCCGCGACGGCGGCCAGGGCGGCCTGCTCGGCATCGCGGTCGACCCCGACTACGCGAGCGGCAGCCCGTGGATCTACTTCACCTACCAGGAGCCCGGCGCCAACTCCACGTCGGGCACGGCGGTCGGCCGCGCGCAGATCAGCGGCAACTCGCTCACCAACTTCCAGCGCCTGCTCCAGCAGACGCCCAAGGTGGGCTGGGACGGCGTGCACTTCGGCTCGCGGCTGGCCTTCCGGGCCGACCGCACGCTGCTGGTGAGCTTCGGTGACCGCGGCCAGGACAACCCGAGCAGCCCCAACGCGAACAACGCCCAGAACGTCGCGCGCTCGCTCGGCAAGGTCATGCGCATCAACCGCGACGGCAGCATCCCCGGCGACAACCCGGTGGTCGCGGGCGGCGTGCCGGGCCTGTTCAGCTGGGGCCACCGCAACCCGCAGGGCCTCACGGTCGATGCGGCCACCGGCAACATCTGGGAGACCGAGCACGGCCCGCAGGGGGGCGACGAGATCAATCTCGTCCAGGCCGGCCGCAACTATGGCTGGCCGCTGCGCAGCTATGGCTGCCCATATGGGGCATCGGGCGGCGAAAGCTGCCGGGTCGGCGGCGGCGTGCATGCGCCGCTGAACGGCGTCACGTTCACCGAGCCGCTGACCTTCTGGGTGCCCACTTCGATCGCACCGTCGAACGTGATCGTCTACCGGGGCTCCGGATTCCCGGAGTGGACCGGCCACCTCATCATGGGCTCGATGGCCGACCCGGCGCTGTGGCGCATCACGATGAACGGCACGACCTTCGTCTCGCGCGAGCGCATCGTGACCACGCTCGGCCGCATCCGCGACGTCTCGCAGGGCCCCGACGGCTGGATCTACGTGGCCACCGACGGCGGCAGCATCGTGCGCGTGTCGCGCTGAGTGGCGGCCGGTCTCTACGCCCGGTCGGCCCTCAGCCGCCCTGGCGCAACAACGCCGCGGGCTGCAGCCGCATCTGCGACCACAGCACCGCCGCGCCGAGCCCCAGGCTGACGCCGCTGACGCCCAGCGCGGTCACCACGCCCGTCCAGTAGAGGCCCGCCGGGCTCGTGCCGAGCTGCCACTGCAGCAAGGCCGTGGCGAGCACGCTGCCGGCCAGCAGCGCGAACCCCGCGGTGGCCGCCGCCAGCAGCAAGTACTCCCAGGCCAGCACGCGGCGCAGCAGCGCCGGCCGCGCACCCAGCGCGTGCATCACGGTGGCGTCGTAGACCTGGCGGCTGCGGCTGGCGGCCACCACGCTGGCCAGCACCAGCAGACTCGCGGCCAGGCACACGCCCGCCACCACGGCCAGGCCGGCGCTGGCGCGGCCCATCAACGCGCGGGTCTCGCGCAGCAGCGATTCGGTGCGCGCCGTGGCGATGTTCGGCGCGACCGCGGCGAGCCGGTCCTGCGCGTCGAGGGTCTGGTCGGCCGGCATCCAGGCCGCCCCCACGTGGCGGGTGATGAACGGGTCGAGCACGCCATCGCTGAAGATCGCTTCCAGCCACAGGCGCGACTGCAGGCGACGCTGCCCGTAGATCGCGACCAGCCGGGCCTCGACCGGCTGGCCCATGATCTCGAAGCGCAGCCGGTCGCCGACGACGAGCCCGAGCGGGTCCGCCTCGCGGTCCTCCATCGCGACCAGCGCCTCGCCGCGATGGCCATCGGGCCACCACGCGCCGCGGTCGACCAGCACGTCGTCGAAGTTGCCGCTGCGGTCGCTGAGCTTGTGCTCGTCGCGCGACTCGCGCGCGCGTTCGCCGTCGCCGCTGTCGGCCAGCGCCT
>JALOSQ010000389.1 GCA_025458335.1 Ideonella sp. | reverse complement strand
CGCGGCCGTGCAGATGCACGGCGGACTCGGCGTGAAGAGCGGCGTGCCGGTGGAAGGGCTGTACCGCGAGATCCGCGCGCTGCGCATCTACGAGGGCGCAACCGAAGTGCAGCAGCTCATCATCGGGCGCGAATTGTTGCGGGAGGGCGGCGCGTGACGGTGCGCAGCAGCGTCGGAGGCCGTGACCCGGTCTGCGGTACGGGCGCGCGACCCGACCGGAACCCGGAAGTCGCGGTGCGACAAACGGCCGCGAGGAGGAGCCCGGGCTACGCGTCGACTCCGCCCATGCCCCGCAGCCCGAGCCCGGCCCGGGCCACCGTTTCCTCACCGTCCTCCAGCCGCCGGGCTGGGCCCGCCCGCGCGGCTACTCCAACGGGATCGCCGCCACCGGGCGGCAGGTGTTCGTGGGCGGTCAGGTGGGCTGGGACGCCCAGTGCCAGTGGCAGGTCCACGACCTCCCGGGGCAGACGCGGCAGGCGCTCCTCAACGTGGTGGCCGTGCTGGCCGAGGCCGGCGCGCGCCCCGAGCACATCGTCCGCATGACCTGGTATCTGCGCGACAAGAAGGCGTACGTGGCCGCCGGCCGGGAGATCGGCGAGGTGTATCGCGAGGTGATCGGCCGGCACTACCCGGCCATGACGGCGGTGCAGGTCGTGGACTTCATCGAGGACGCGGCCCTGGTGGAGATCGAAGTCACCGCGGTGGTGCCGGCGTAGTATCCTCGCCCGCTGGACGCCGGCAGCGTCTCTTCGCCGGCGCGGCAACCGCAGGAGTCTCCCGATGGCATCGAGCAAGGTCCCCTTCCAGTGGGACGATCCGCTGCTCCTCGAGCAGCAACTGACCCAGGACGAACGGATGGTGCGCGATTCCGCGCGCGCCTACTGCCAGGACAAGCTGGCCCCCCGCGTCCTGGAGGCCTTCCGGCACGAAACCGCCGACCCGTCCATCTTCCGCGAGATGGGCGCACTCGGTCTGCTGGGCCCGACGATCCCCGAGGAGTACGGCGGCGCCGGCCTCAACTACGTCTGCTACGGCCTGATCGCCCGGGAAGTCGAGCGGGTGGACTCCGGCTACCGCTCCATGATGAGCGTGCAGTCCTCTCTGGTCATGGTGCCCATCTACGAATTCGGCACCGAGGCCCAGCGCCGCAAGTACCTGCCGAAGCTCGCCACCGGCGAGTGGATCGGTGCCTTCGGCCTCACCGAACCCAATCATGGCTCGGACCCCGGCTCGATGGCCACGCGCGCCCGCACGGTGCCCGGCGGCTACTCGCTGAAGGGCTCGAAGATGTGGATCAGCAACTCGCCCATCGCGGACGTCTTCGTCGTGTGGGCCAAGACCGACGACGGCCGCATCCGCGGCTTCGTGCTCGAGAAGGGCATGAAGGGTCTGTCGGCGCCCGCCATCCACGGCAAGTTCGGCCTGCGCGCCTCCATCACCGGCGAGATCGTCATGGACGACGTGTTCGTGCCGGAGGAGAACCTGTTCCCGGAAGTGGAAGGTCTCAAGGGGCCGTTCACCTGCCTCAACTCCGCCCGCTACGGCATTGCCTGGGGCGCGCTGGGTGCCGCCGAGGCCTGCTGGCACACCGCCCGCCAGTACGTGATGGACCGCCACCAGTTCGGCCGGCCGCTCGCCGCCAACCAGCTCGTGCAGAAGAAGCTCGCCGACATGCAGACCGAGATCACGCTGGCGCTGCAGGGTTGCCTGCGGCTGGGCCGCATGAAGGACGAAGGCATCGCCGCGGTGGAGATCACCTCCATCATGAAGCGCAATTCGTGCGGCAAGGCGCTGGACGTCGCCCGCGTTGCCCGGGACATGCTGGGCGGCAACGGCATCTCGGACGAGTACGGCGTGATCCGCCACATGCTCAATCTCGAGGTGGTCAACACCTACGAGGGCACGCACGACATCCACGCGCTGATCCTGGGCCGCGCGCAGACCGGCCTGCAGGCGTTCAGCTGACAAGAATCTCCACGGAGGAGAAGCCGTTCCATGGTCACCATCAAGCACATCCTGGGCGCCGTCGCGGGCGCCCTGCTCTGCGCCGCCGGGGCGGCGCGCGCGGACGTCACCCTCACCGCCTCTTCCTGGGTGCCGGTCAACCACTCGCTTGCGACGACGCAGGCGAAGTGGTGCGAGGACGTGGCCAAGGCCACGTCCAGCCGCGTCAAGTGCAACATCCTGCCCAAGCCGGTCGCGGCGCCGCCCGCGACCTTCGACGCCGTGCGGGACGGCCTCGCCGACATTTCCTTCGGCGTGCACGGGTACATCCCCGGGCGCTTCGTGCTGTCGCAGATGGTGGAGCTGCCCTTCACAGGGAATACGGCCGAGGTCAACTCGGTGGCCTACCAGCACGTGTACGAGAAGTATCTGGCCAAGGCCAACGAGCACAAGGGCGTGAAGGTGCTGGCCGTGTTCACCCACGGTCCCGGCATCGTCTTCAATACCAAGAAGCCGATCCAGTCGCTCGCGGACATGCAGGGCCTCAAGTTCCGCGTGGGTGGCGGCATGATCAACGAGATCGGCAAGACGCTCGGCGTCAACGTGATCCTCAAGCCGGCGCCGGAGTCCTACGAGCTGCTGTCCACAGGCGTCATGGACGGCGTGTTCTTCCCGGCGGAGTCGGTGGAGTCCTTCAAGCTCGAGAAGATCGTGAAGCACGCCACCAGCTTCCCCGGCGGGCTCTACAACACCAGCTTCGCGTTCATCATGAACGAGGACACCTGGGCGCGCATTCCGAAGGCCGACCAGGACATCATCGCGAAGCTCAC
>JALOSQ010000388.1 GCA_025458335.1 Ideonella sp. | reverse complement strand
GGCGCGCAGCGCGCGGGCCGCCCCCGGCATGCGGAACAACTCGCCCACCGCCGGCGCCCGCCCGCGCGGCAGGAACACCTCGGCAAAGCCCGGCTGCGAGGCGATGTCAGCGACCTGCGAGGCCAGGTGCCACTTCTCCTGCACGATCTCGGTCACCGCGTAGCCGCGCTCGGCGATGTCGATGGCCGGCGCGAGCAGGTCGCCGAACGCGAGCTTGCCGAAGCGCTGGCTCAGTGCCGTCCAGGCCGACACCGCACCGGGAATCGTGATCGTGTCCCAGCCGCGCAGCGGGATGGCCTTGATGTCGGCGCCATGCTTGCGCCGGTGGTAGTCGGCCGTCCAGGCCGCAGGCGCGGTGCCCGAGGCGTTGAGCCCATGCAGCTGCTGGCCGTCCCACAGGATGCAGAACGCGTCCGACCCCAGCCCGTTGCTGCACGGCTCGGCGATCGCGATCGCCGCCGCGGCGGCGATGACCGCATCGACCGCATTGCCGCCCTTGGCGAGCATCTGCAGGCCCGCCGTGGCCGCCAGCGGGTGCGAGGTGGCCACCACGTTGCGCCCGAAGACGGGGCGGCGGCGGGTGGGGTAGCCGTGGGCGTGATCGAAGGGGGAGGTCATGGGGAGCTCGGACGAACGGATAAGCCGGGATTGTCAGGCCTGACCCATGTGCCGCGCCGGCCTCCGGCCAAGCGGGTCTGCCCTGCGCCACGATGCGGTAGCGGTGCGTGCAGAAGACCACAGCGCATGTCAGCGAGTTCCTGGGTGCTTGACTGACTCACGGGCCGCGGCGCCATGGTCGGCGAGTGCCCCACGCCCAGCCCCACCCACCCGCGGCTCCTGCCGGGTGGGGCCGGCCGCGACCGCGCCGACGTCTGCAGGCCCCCGCCCCCCGAAACCCAAGGCGACGAAGACCCAAGGCCTCAATCCCCCATCGCCTCCGCCACGTACCGCTTGATCCGCGGCAGCTCGGGCCCGCGGTGGAAGGCCATGCGCTGCTCGCGCAGGCCCGCATCCGACGCGGTGAAGCGCTCGAGCCGCCGTTGGTGCTCGACCCAGTTCTCGTCGACGAAGTACTCCACGTAGCGACCGGGCACGGCCGTGTCCTTGAACAGGCCCCACGACAGGGCGCCCTGCCGCAGCCGCGCCTGGCGCGTCGCCTGCATCACCTCGACGAAGCCGGGCGCCTCCGCCGGGTCGATCAGGTACTCGATCGTCACCATCACCGGCCCCGCGTCGGGCTCGATCGGGATCGCCACCTCGTCCAGCGAACGCGGCTTGGCCGGACTGAAGTCGGGCTCGTCGCCGCTCTCGATCGTGAAGCGCCGCGTGACCAGCAGCACGAGCGAGCCCAGCACCGACGCCGTCACCACCGCGGTCGTGATGCTGGCCACGCTGGCCACTTGCCCCCACAGCAGCGAGCCGGCCGCGGCACCGCCCATGAGCGCCATCTGGTAGATCGACATGCCGCGCGCACGGACCCAGTTGGGCAGCGCCATCTGGGCGGCCGTCGTCAGCGAGTTGGCCACCGAGATCCAGGCCATGCCGCACACGAACATCGCCGGCAGCGCCATCCAGAACTCGGGCGCGAGCACCACCACGACCGCCATCGCCGCGTGCACCAGCGTGCCGATCAGCAGGAACTGGTCGCGGTCGAAGCGCCCCCGCCAGCGCGGGAAATACAGCGCCGCCAGCACCGCGCCGGCGCCCAGCCCCGCCAGCAGCAGCGTGAAGGCGCCCGGCCCGCCACCGTGCAGCTTCTTGGCCACCAGCGGCAGAAGCGCCAGCAGCGCCGTGCTCTGCAGGAAGAACACGAAGATGCGCACGAGGATGAGGCGCATGCGCGGCGACTGCCAGACGAACTGCAGCCCCACGCGCATCGCGCCGACGAAGCGCTCGCCGGGCAGCGCGCTGACCTTCCGGTCGGACTTCCAGCGCAGGATCAGCACGCTGGCCATCGCCGCGAGCAGCGCATTGACCACGAAGACCGCCGCGCTGCCCAGGCTCGCGATCAGCACGCCGGCCAGCACGGGGCCCACGACGCGCGACAGGTTCATCGCGATGCCGTTGAGGGCCAGCGCCTGGGGCAGGTGCTCCTTGCTCACCACGTCGGGCACGATGGCGGCGAACACCGGCCAGCGCATCGCCAGGCCGACGCCGTTGGCAAAGGTCAGCGCCAGCAGCAGCGGCGCCGTGAGCAGCCCGGCCAGCGACAGCGCCGCCAGCACCAGCGCGTTGGCCGAGATCCACAGCTGCGTGGCCGCAAAGTAGCGCCGCCGGTCCACGATGTCGGCCAGCGCGCCGCTGGGCAGGCCGAGCAGGAAGACCGGCAGCGTGGACGCCGTCTGCACGAGCGCCACCATCACCGGGCCGGGCTCGTGGTGAGCGTGGTCATCAGCCAGGCGGCCGCCACGTCGTTCATCCACATGGTGAGGTTGGCCGCGAACCAGGCGAGCCAGAGCATGCGGAAGACCGACGCCTTCAGCGGCGCCAGGGCGGGCGTGTCGGCGATATCGCGCAGCGCGGCGGGCCAGGGCATCGGCGCCTACGCTAACCGATCGGCGGCGTCAGGGTCGCGCGGGGCCCCGCTCAGTACCATGCCCACCACCGTCATCCGCCAGGCCGACCTCGTCGAGTCGGTCGCCGCCGCGCTGCAGTACATCAGCTACTACCACCCGGCCGACTACATCAGCCACCTCGCGCGCGCCTACGAGATCGAGCAGAGCCCGGCCGCGAAGGACGCGATCGCGCAGATCCTCACCAACTCGCGCATGTGCGCCGAGGGCCACCGGCCGATCTGCCAGGACACGGGCATCGTCAACGTCTTCCTCAGGATCGGCATGGACGTGCGCTTCGAGGGCTTCAGCGGCTCGATCGAGGATGCGGTCAACGAAGGCGTGCGCCGCGGCTACAACGACCCCGACAACAAGCTGCGCGCCTCCATCGTGGCCGACCCGCAGTTCGAGCGCAAGAACACCAAGGACAACACGCCGGCCGTGGTGCACATGAGCGTGGTGCCCGGCAACACGGTCGACGTGCAGGTGGCCGCCAAGGGCGGCGGCAGCGAGAACAAGAGCAAGTTCGTGATGCTCAACCCGAGCGACAGCCTGGTCGACTGGGTGCTCAAGACCGTGCCCACCATGGGCGCGGGCTGGTGCCCGCCCGGCATGCTGGGCATCGGCATCGGCGGCACGGCCGAGAAGGCGATGCTGATGGCCAAGGAGTCCCTGATGGACCCCATCGACATGGTCGAGCTCAAGCAGCGCGGCCCGAAGAACAAGACCGAGGAACTGCGCCTGGAGCTGTACGAGAAGGTCAACGCGCTGGGCATCGGCGCGCAGGGCCTGGGCGGCCTCACCACCGTGCTCGACGTGAAGATCGCGATGTACCCCACCCACGCCGCGAGCAAGCCGGTGGCGATGATCCCCAA
>JALOSQ010000387.1 GCA_025458335.1 Ideonella sp. | reverse complement strand
CCTTGTTGCTCGGACCCCCCGGATGCCACCAGCCATCGGCGTGCATCGCCTCGGCCGCCGCGAGGAACCGACGTGCCACCTCGTCGACATCGGCCTCGGTGAAGTTCAGGCTGAAGATCAGCCGGCCGCTGCCCACCCAGCTCAGCGCCAGCCGCTGCTCGCGCAGGTAGAACTGGAGCATCCAGTTGTAGCGCGACGGCTGGGTGTAAAGCACCGTCCACACAGTCGACAGGTTGGCCACGCGGACCGGCAGGCCGGCCGCCGCGAGCCGGTCGTTCAGGCGGGCCGCGTGCGCATTCCAGCGGTCATCGAGGCCGTCGTACAGACCGCGCATGGCCGGCGTGCGCAGCCGCTGGAGGAACACCTGCATCGTCGTCATGACGTAAGGGTGCGAGTTGAAGGTGCCACGCGCGAAGCAGATGTCGGCCGGCCGGTCCTCCCGGTAGCGCCTCATCAGGTCGCGCCGGCCGCAGACCACGCCCACCGGCAGGCCACCACCCAGCGTCTTTCCGTAGGTGACGAGGTCGGCCTTGACACCGAAGTACGCCTGCGCGCCGCCCGGCGCCAGCCGGAAGCCCAGGAAGACCTCGTCGAGGATCAGCACGATGCCGCGCTCGGTGCAGACCTGGCGCAGGCGCCGCAACCACTCCGTGTAGGCCGTTCGGTCGAAGTACGCCTTGCGGCTGCTGTCCACGAGGCCGCTGTCGCCGGGCGCCGGTGCATTCGGGTGCAGCGCCTGCAGCGGGTTGACGAGCACGCAGGCGATGTCGCGACGCATGCGAAGGACCTGCAGCGTCCGCTCGTCCATCTCGCGCAACGTGTACGTGCGCCCCGGCGGCATCGGGTTGCCCGGTCCGGGCTGCACGTCGTCCCACCAGCCGTGGTACGCCCCGCAGAAGCGCACTAGGTACGGACGCCTGGTGTGGTACCTCGCCAGCCGCACCGCCTGCATGACGGCCTCGGTGCCCGACATGTGGAACGACACCTCGTCGAGCCCGCTGAGGCGGCGCAGTTCCTCGACGTTGAACGCCACGGCCGGGTGGTACGAGCCCAGCACCGGTCCGAGCGCCGCGGCGCGCGCACTGCCCTCGGCGATGCACGACTTGTAGAAGTCGTGCCCGAACACGTTGACGCCGTACGAGCCGGTCATGTCGATGAACTCGACGCCGTCGAGGTCGGTCATCGTGACCCCGGCCGTGCGCTCGACGAAGCTGCCGATCACCAGGTGCTGGCGCAGGTAGCGGCTGAACGGGAAGGGCACCCGGTAGGCGCCGGTGAACTGGAGATCCGACACCGACTCGCGGGCCTGTCGCGTCAGCGCGACCGATCGCGCGTGACGAGCCTCCAGCGTACCCGCCAGGCGCCGGAAGCCCTCGCGACGACGCGCCACCACCTCGGCCGGCGCGCCGTCGCAGCCGAAGAACGCCGCCTCGTCGTAGGCGTAGCCGGGCACGAGTGCGGCCACGCGCCTGGCCATGCGCGCGTGGCCGGTCAGCGAGGGATGCTTGGCGCGCGACAGCTGCAGCCGCCGGTGCGCCAACGGCAGCACCGACACGGCTGCCGCCGCGGCCAGGACCGACAGGGCCAGGGTTTCGGTCATGGGGGCGTCGAAAGGTTTCGGAGGTCCCAGATGTACCGCTCTGCCGTGAATCGCCCATGACGCAACGCCGGCCAAACCGATGACGACCACGCGACCCTCCAGCCGCGGCGCGCTGCGCCGCTGGCGCGACCACCTGCTGCTGCAGGAGGACCTCAACTTCCTGCTCACCAACCGAGTGCCGCGCCTGGCCCTGACCCGCTCCATGGGCTGGTTCAGCCGGCTGCGCAACCCGTGGCTCACCCGGATCTCGATCGCGGTGTGGCGCCTGTTCACCGACCTCGACCTGAGCGAGGCGCGCACGACGCACTTCGAGTCGCTGCACGCCTGTTTCACCCGCGAGCTCAAGCCCGGCGCACGCCCGGTCGATCCGGATCCCGCCGTGATCACCAGCCCGTGCGACGGCATCGTCGGGGCCTTCGGGCCCGTCACCGCCGGCCAGGTGTTCCAGGCCAAAGGCTTCCCCTACCGCACCGAGGACCTGTTTGGCAGCCAAGCGGCGGCCGCGCCCTTCGAGGGCGGCCTGTTCGTCACGCTGCGGCTGACCTCGGCGATGTACCACCGCTTCCACGCCCCGGCCGATGCCCGGCTCGAGGCTGTGACGCACCTCGCCGGCGACACCTGGAACGTGAACCCGATCGCGCTCAAGCGGGTGGAACGGCTGTTTTGCCGCAACGAACGTGCGGTGCTGGCGCTGCGGCTCGACGATGGCCAGCCGCTCGCGCTGGGGCCCGGCTGGCCCGGGCCGCACCAGTGGGCCCCAGGCACGCCGATGCGCAAGGGCGAGGAACTCGGATGGTTCGAGCACGGCTCGACCATCATCGTGTTCGCGCCGCGCGGCTTCGGCCTGCGGCCCGACCTCGAGCCCAACGCTCGGCTGCGAGTCGGCGAACCCTTGCTGATCCGCCCAGGCGCCGTGCCGGCACACCCGTGACACCGCGGCGCCGCGCGAGTTGGCGCCGTCGGCGCCCGTCGCCATCGTCTCGAACCCGGGGTCGCCATGCGGCTCTGGCTGGCGGTGCACACGATCAACGCCGGGCAACCGCGCCTGCTGGCGCAGGGCGTGGCCGCTCGCTACAGCGGAAGTCGCCAGGCGTTCTCGATCGACCGCCGCAGCCGATCCTCGTCGCGGTCGAGCTGAAACAGGCGCTGGCGGAGCGAGCGCTTCTCGTCGTCGGTCACCCCGGCTGCCGCGAGGCGGTCGATGAGCCGCTGCCGCTCGGCGCGGTTGCCTTGCAGCACGCCTTGCAGGTTGTGGATCTGTCGGCCGATCTCGTAGCCGCGCAGGAACTCGACCTCGGCGCCGCCGGTGCACACGCCCCCGTAGCTGCTGCCGCGGGCACCGACGTCGCGTCCGTTCGGGCCGGTGCAGTAGCGCTCGAGGCCGGCCAGCCAGCCCCGCCGCCACTGGGCCTCGTCGGGCTCCACGCCGACCTTCTGGCACGCCTTGGCGTGCGCGGCGAGCCGCTCGGGCCCCGCGCCGGCAGCCCCGTCGCGCTGGCCGATGCCCATCCAGTCGCCGCGACGGCACTGGTCCTCCGACAGGCTGGCACACCCCGCCAGTGCGCCCAGGCCCAGCGCCACCGCCACGGCGCCGGCCACCCGCACCGGCCAGCGCGCGCCCTGCGGGCCGATCATGGCCGCCCCCGGATCACGCGGGTCTCGCCGAGCGCCATCAGCACGAAGGCCTCGTCGGGCACGCCGAGCGCACGGCGCGCGGCGGGCAGACCGTCGAGCGGCGCGTCGACCGGGTCGTCGCACAGGCGGAAGGTGCCCCAGTGCACGCCGACCGACAG
>JALOSQ010000386.1 GCA_025458335.1 Ideonella sp. | reverse complement strand
TAGTGTGGCGCGGCACCGCCGGGGCCGTGGCGCGAAGGTCTTTTGTCGAGGACGCACCGAAGGCGGTGACCGATCGCGCCAAGGGCCCGGGCCGCCCCGGCCAGGCGCGGCCCGGGCCACGGCTGCGCCCTCAGGCCGGCCGCGCGAGCGGCAACTCCAGCGTGACCGCGAGCCCCCCGGCCTCCGAGGTCCCCAACGCCAGCGTGCCATGGCCTGCCGCCACGATGTCCCGGGCAATCGGCAGGCCCAGGCCCTGGCCCGGCGTCCGTTCGTCGAGCCTGACACGGCGTCCCAGCACCGCCTCGCGGTCGCCCGGCGCGAGCCCCGGACCGTCGTCCTCGATCACGAGCTGGCACCACGGACCGCGCACCGCCGCGCTGACCCGCACGCGGCTGCGCGCCCACTTCCATGCGTTGTCGAGCAGGTTGCCGAGCAGCTCCTCGAGGTCCTGCTGGTCGAGCCGCACGTGGATCTCGGCGGGCACCGCCAGCACGGCCTCGATCGCCCGGTCGGGGCAGCCCGGCCATGCGCTCGGCGACCGGTCGCACCGCGGCGCCCAGGGTGTGCAGGGCGTTGGCGCGCGCGGGCGCGGCGCGCGCGAGGTTGCGGCGCACGAGGCCGTCGATCAGGTCCAGGCGGTCGCGCATGTCGCTCGCCAGCGGGCTGTCGAGTCGCTCGAGGTCCGCCCGCAGCACGGCCAGCGGCGTCTTGATCGCATGCGCCAGGTCCGCCGCCTGGTCGCGAGCGCGCACGATCTCGCGGTCGTCGTGGTCGAGCAACTGGTTCACTGCCGAGGCGACGGGCTGCAGGTCCGGCGGCAGGGTCTCGTCGACGCGGCGGCGGCGGCCCTGCCAGACGGCCTCGAGGTCGTCCAGCAAGACGCGCAGCGGCCGCAGGCCGATCCTCACCTGCAGCGCGATGGCGGCGCCGAGCGCCAGCACGAGGCCGGCGACGCCCAACGCCAGCAACTGGTCGAAGCGGCGCAGTTCCGCCTCGATCTCGGTCGTGCGGCCTGCGACGATGAAGTGCAGCACGTCCGGCCCGCCGGGCAGCGTCAGGTCACGTTCGGCCAGCCTTACGCTCTGGCCGGCGGGGTTCGTCCACTCGCGGAACAGGGTGGAGCCGTCGGGCGTGGCCACGTTGAAGGGGATCTCCTGGTCCCACAGCGAGCGCGAGCGCAGCAGCACGCCCTGCGCATTGGAGACCTGCCAGTACGAGCCCGAGTAGATCTGGTCGAAACGCGGGTCCCCGATCGGCCGGCCGAGGGTCAGCGACCCGTCGGGCGCGAACTCGGCCTCCGCGACGAGGGTCTGCAGCACGGTCTTCAGGCGTTCGTCGAAGCCGCGTTCCACGGCCGCCGAGAAGGCCGCCGAAAGCCCCCACGCCCCGGCCGCCAGGACGAGGGTCAGCGTGCCGAGCGCCGTCAGCGTGAGCCGCGCCCGCAGGCTCGGCGAGCCGGCCCCGATCATGATCCCGGGTGCCAGGCGAGCCGATAGCCCGCCCCGCGGACCGTGTGGATCAGGGGTGCGCCCAGCTTGCGGCGGATGCGCGCCATCAGCACGTCGATCACGTTGCTGTCGCGTTCGGCGTCGCCGTCGTAGACGTGCTCCATGATCTCGGTGCGGCTGACGGTGCGCTGCTGGTGGTGGAGCAGGTAGGTCAGCAGGCGCAACTCGTGCGAGGTGAGTGCGACCGGCTCGCCGTTCACGGTCACGCGCTGGTCGTGGGTGTCCAGTCGCAACGGGCCGCACTCGAGCTCCGGGCGAACGTGGCCGGTGCTGCGGCGGATCAGCGCGCGCAGGCGCACGATCACCTCGTCGGTTTCGAAGGGCTTGGTCACGTAGTCGTCCGCGCCGGCATTGAAGGCCGAGAGCTTGTCCGACCAGCGCGCCCGCGCGGTCAACACCAGCACCGGCAGGCGGCTGCCGCCGCCGCGCAGCCGGTCCAGCACCGCCACGCCGTCCAGCGCGGGCAGCCCGAGGTCGAGCACCGCGGCATCGAACGGCAGGTGCTGTCCGGCATACAGCGCCTCGACGCCGTCGACGACGTGGTGCACGGCGAAGCCGGCCTCGGCGAAGGCCCGGCGCAGGCGTTCGGCGAGTCCCAGGTCGTCCTCGACCAGCAGGATCTTCACGGTCGATCGGGGCCGGCCAGGCGGACCTGCCGGCGGGCCTTGTCGAGCTCGCGACCCGAGGCCCGCACCAGGACCCCGGTCCGGGCGTCGTAGACCAGCTCGATCACGTGACCGCTCGGCGCGAGCAACTCGATCTCGTACACGATGCGGCCGGCATCGCGCTCGCGCTCGAGTTCGATCTCGACCACCTGACCGTGGAACTCGCGCTCGAGCCGTTTCAGGATCTCGGCCAGCGAACGGATCTCGCCGGCGCGAACCGCGTCGCGTGCCCAGTCGTGATCGCTGCGGGGCACGGCCCCGGGGCTGGCCCAGGCACCTCCGGCGGTGGCCCATGCCAGGCCAGCAGCCACGAGCGTCCGGCGCCAATCCCGGCGGCACGCTGGAGGAGGCAAGGGAGGTCGCGAATGCGCGCCGCGAGGGGTCGCGCCTGGGGGCTGGACGGTGTTCATGTCCGGGACCTGATGGACCGGCCATTCTCGATGCGACGGATGAACCGAACGTGAACGGCTGGTTCATCACGGGTTCACCTCGAGGCTGCTGCAATCCGCCTCGCTCAGGCGCGCCTCCCGGCTCCGTGCCTTCTACCCACCCCACTTGTGCCGTACCCACTCGACCTCAACCAAGAAAGGCCCGTGTTCATGTCCGCCATCCGCACCCTCATCGCCGTGTCCTCCCTCGTGATCGCGGTTCCCGTCCTCGCCGCTGATGCCGGCACGCCGGCATCGACCGCAGCCGCTGTGACCAGCGCCGCGCCGGTCGCAACGCCGGCGGTCACCGTCACCTCCATCGGCGACGTGCGCCGCGGGTCGATGGTGACCGTCGAGGGCACGGTCGAGCGCATCCTCGACACCGACGAATTCCGCCTGGCCGATGCC
>JALOSQ010000385.1 GCA_025458335.1 Ideonella sp. | reverse complement strand
CTGTTCCTGTGGCTGGGCTGGCAGCGCACCCGGCACCCGCCGTACCCCACCCTCGGCTGGACGCGCCGCGACGTCGAGGACCTGCTGTTCTGGGGCGTGGTCGGCGTGGTGGTGGGCGGCCGGGTGGGCTACGCCCTCTTCTACAAGCCCGGCCAGTACCTGGCCAACCCGGCCGAGATCCTGATGCTCTGGAAGGGCGGCATGTCCTTCCACGGCGGGCTGGTCGGCGTGATCGTGGCGATGGCGTGGTTCGCGCGCAGCCGCGGGCGCCGGTTCTTCGAGGTGACCGACTTCATCGCGCCCTGCGTGCCCACCGGGCTGGCGGCCGGGCGCATCGGCAACTTCATCAACGGCGAACTCTGGGGGCGCGCGGCCGATCCGTCGCTGCCCTGGGCCATGGTCTTCCCGCAGTCGGGCACCGCGATCGCGCGCCATCCGTCGCAGCTCTACCAGGTGCTGCTCGAGGGCCTGCTGCTGTTCGTGCTGCTGTGGCTGTTCGCGCGCAAGGACCGGCCGCTCGGCATGGTGTCGGGCGTGTTCCTGATCGGCTACGGCGTGCTGCGCTTCGTGGCCGAGTTCTTCCGCGAGCCCGACAGCTTCCTCGGGCTGCTCGCGCTGAACATGAGCATGGGACAGTGGCTGTGCGTGCCGATGGTGCTGGCCGGCGTGGCGATCGTGGCATGGTCGCGGCGCCGCGAGGCCGCCGCGGCGGCGCGCGCCTGAAGCCCCTCCGGCGGCCCCCGCGACGGCCATCCCCGCCACCCTCTCCTCGCGCCGCAGCCTCCAAGCCCCCTCGACCGCCGGACGACGATGCGCCAGATCTTCCTCGACACCGAGACCACCGGCCTCGACCCGACCAACGGCGACCGCGTCATCGAGGTCGGCTGCCTGGAGATGGTCAACCGCCGCCTGACCGGTGCGCGCTTCCACCGCTACCTCAACCCCGAGCGGCCCAGCCACGAGGACGCGGTGCGGGTGCACGGCCTGACCGACGAGTTCCTCGCCGACAAGCCCAAGTTCGCCGAGGTGTGCGACGAGCTGCTGGCCTTCCTCGACGGCGCCGAGCTGCTCATTCACAACGCGGCCTTCGACGTGGGCTTCCTCGAGGCCGAGCTCGCGCGGCTGGGCAAGGGACCGTTCGTCAAGCGCGTGGGCCGCGTGACCGACACGCTCGCCATGGCGCGCGAGATGTTCCCCGGAAAGAGCAACTCGCTGGACGCGCTGTGCCGGCGCTTCGAGGTCGACACCAGTCACCGCGACCTGCACGGCGCGCTCATCGACGCCGCGCTGCTCGCCGAGGTGTACCTGCGCATGACCCGCGGCCAGGACTCGCTCGTGATGAGCGACGACGACCGCCTGACCGGCGCCGGCGGCCACGCGACCCCGTTGATCGACCTGCGCGCGCTCGACCTGCCGGTCGTCGGCCCCACGCCGGACGAGCTCGCCGCCCACCACGCCCTGCTCGCCGACCTGGACAAGGCCAGCGGCGGCAAGGCGGTATGGAAAGCGCCGGTGGCATAATGTGCGGCTTTCCGGGACACGTTCCCCCACGGATCCCGGGCGGTTAGCTCAGCGGTAGAGCACTGCCTTCACACGGCAGGGGTCGCAGGTTCGAACCCTGCACCGCCCACCAAGGACACTCAGCTGAATCAATGACTTACGGCGCCTCGGGGCGCCGTTGTCGTCTGAGGTGGGGCAAGCAGGTGCGGCTCAACGCCCGTCGCAAGGCGGCCGTCTCATGACGCCCAACCTCGGCGCCCCCGCGCCTGCACGGCCTGCGCCCTCAAACCGTTCGCGACCCGATACCGCCGCCGGGCCTCGTCGACCGCGATCACCGGGCCACCACGGCGGCCGCGATGGCCGCGAGCGCCTTGCCGACCTGCTCGGCAGGAGGGCAGTCGCGGCTCCCGTGCCGGTGCATCAGCCATTGCGGGTCGTTGTAGCCGAGCCAGGTCTGGCCGGCCGCGTCGGCCCAGACCAGGGCCTTCATCGGCAAGTCGATGCCGGTGAGCTGGGCGCACTGCATCAGCGGCGTGCCGGCCTGCGGGTTGCCGAAGACCAGCAGCTCGGTCGGCCGCAAGGCCTGGCCGATGCGCTGCGCCGCCGCCGCATGGTCGATACGGGCAACGACGGCCAGGTTACGCCTTTTCACCTCGGCTTCCAGGCGGCTCATGGTCTCGGCCGGTGTGTGCGGGCTCTGCAGCGCGATCAGGCCATGGGTCGCGGTGGTGCGGTTGCCTCCGTGACCCTGGCCCGTGCCGTGGTGGCCGCCCATCGCGCCACAGCCGGCCAGCAGCAGGGCGCCGAGGGCAAGCGCCAGGGATCGTGTGATGTGCATCGTCTTCTCCTCGTGGTGGTGAACGGAGGCCCCGTGGTCAAGCGGGGCGGGTCAGGGCCGACGGCCGCGCCAGCGGTAGAAACCGCGCCAGCGGTAGAAAAAGTGGCCGTCGATGAACGGCCGCGACCGGGTCACGTGCTCGATCCAGCCCCACTGCGCGATGCGGTGCAGCGCCAGCCAGGCGTCCACACGGTGCAGGCCGTGGCGTTCGGCCAGCCGGGTGACCGCCTCCGCGCCCACGAAGCAGTCGTCGAACGTCCTGCCCCGATAGCTGCGCGATGCACTCAGCGAGGGCAGCAGGTCCTCTGCGGTCCGCCACAGGTCGGCGGCGTCGACGCGATCCAGGGTGTCGGACCAGGCGAGGCGGTAGTACAGGTCCTCGTCGAGGAAGGGGTGTTCCTGCACCACGTGCACGAGCAGGCCGAGCTCGCCCAGGGCCTGGCCCAGGGCCAGCGCCTCTTCGCGTGGGCGCCGCAGGCGCTGCATCAGGTGCTCGACCGCCTGGCGGCCGACGAAGCAGCGCGGGTAGTCCTGCAGGCGCCAGCGCCGGTCGGCGATGTCCAGGGTGCCAGCGAGCCGTGCGGCGCAGGCCTCGGGCGCCTCGCCGGCGGAGCCCCAGACCAGGTCGCGCAACGCGCGCCGGGGCCGGCGATCACCCGCATGTAGGTGAGCCACTGCGAAGGTGACGGCTCGTCGAGCCCCGTCAGGCGGGCCGCCCAGGCCACGACCTCGCGCAAGGTCCGACGGTCCGGTCCGCCCACCCAGTCGGGCAGCAGGTCGGCAAAGCCCAGGCTGCGCGCCCAGGCTCGCTCCTGCGGGCTCACATGGCCGCCTTCGGTGCGACTGAGCGTGATGCGGCTGGCCGCCAACGGGTCGGGCAGCGCCTGCCGCAAGGCGGCGAACGGGCGGTCCCCGTGCAGCCGAGGATCGGACACGTCGAGGAACGCCAGCG
>JALOSQ010000384.1 GCA_025458335.1 Ideonella sp. | reverse complement strand
GCGGCGCAGCTTCTGCGCCTGCAGGTAGTAGGCGTCGTAGTAGCCGTGGCTCAGCACGTAGGTGCCGATCATGATGCGGCGCTTGACCTCGGGGCCGAAACCCTGCGCGCGGGTCTTCTTGTACATGTCCAGCAGGTCGGCGTACTGCCCGGCCCGATGGCCGAACTTGACGCCGTCGAAGCGGCCGAGGTTCGAGCTCGCTTCGGCCGGGGCGATGAGGTAGTAGACGGGGATCGACAGCTCGGTGCGCGGCAGGCTCACGTCGACCAGCGTGGCACCGAGCTTCTCCAACTCGGCCAGCGCGGCGCGCACGGCGCCCTCGACGTCGGCGGCCAGCGCCGCGGGGAAAAACTCCTTCGGCAAGCCGATGCGCAGGCCTTGCAGCGGGCGGGCCGCGGTCGCACCCTCGCGCGGGGCCTTCATCTGCGCCACGAAGTCCTGCGGCGGCCGCTCGGCGCTGGTGGCGTCGCGTGCGTCGAAGCCGCTCATCGCCGACAGCAGCAGCGCGCAGTCCTCGGCGCTGCGTGCCATCGGGCCCGCCTGGTCGAGGCTGGATGCGAAGGCGATCATGCCGTAGCGGCTGCACACGCCGTAGGTCGGCTTGATGCCGGTGACACCGCAGAAGCTGGCCGGCTGGCGGATCGAGCCACCGGTGTCGGTGCCGGTGGCCGCCGGCAACAGCCGCGCCGCCACCGCCGCCGCGGTGCCGCCCGACGAGCCGCCGGGCACGCGCGCCGCGTCCCAGGGGTTGCGCACCGCCCCGTAGGCGGAGTTTTCATTGGCCGAGCCCATCGCAAACTCGTCGCAGTTGAGCTTGCCCAGCGTCACGCAGCCGGCTTCGGTCAGTCGCTGCACGATGGTGGCGTCGAAGGGGCTGCGGTAGCCCTGCAGCATCTTCGAGCCGGCCGTGGACGGCCAGTCGCGGGTGACGAAGATGTCCTTGTGGGCGATCGGCAAGCCGAGCAGCGGCGCCGGGTCGCCGACTGCCAGGCGATCGTCGGCGGCCCGCGCCTGGGCCAGCGTCAGCGCCTCGTCGCGCGCCAGGAAGGCGCCCAGGCCGGCCTGGGCATCGATGCGGCGCATCAGGGCCTGGGCCAGTTCGACGGCCGAGACCTCGTGCGCGCGCAGCCTGCGGGCGAGGTCGGCCACGCCCAGCGCGTGCAAGGGGCCGCTCATGCTGCCCCCTTGGCCCTGCGGGCCGTCCCCCCGAGGGGGAGCGAGCACCTCCGATGCGATCGTGCGGCGCTCATTCGATCACCTTAGGCACCAGGAACAGGCCGTCCTCGACCACCGGCGCGCTGCGCTGGTTGGCGTCACGTTCGTTGCCTTCGGTCACCACGTCGTCGCGCAGCCGCAGCGCCACCGCGTGCACGGCCGACAGCGGGGTGTAGAGCGGCTCGACACCGCTGGTGTCGACGGCGCCCATGCGCTCGACGATGCCGAAGAAGCCGTTGAGCTGCGCCAGCATGGCCGACGCTTCGTCGGGCGAGAGTTCGAGCCGCGCCAGGTGGGCGATGCGGCCCACGTCCTGCGGGGTGAGAGCCATGAGCGGTGACCGGGAAACAAGGTGTTCGCGAAGGCCCGCAAAGCCTGCCGGCAACGGCGCCGAAAGGCGCCCGCCAGGGCCGGATTCGAGGGGGGATGGGGTATTATCGCCGGCCACCTGCACCGCTTCAGAGCACTGTCTTTGCATGACCACCGTAGGCCCGGTCGGCGGTCCGACGGTGGGTTGACGGCGGCCCCGATCGATCCCGTCCGAGCGCCGTCGGCCCCGACCCACTCACCATGTTCGCCTCCCTGCGCCGCTACTTTTCCACCGACCTGGCCATCGACCTCGGCACCGCCAACACGCTGATCTACGTGCGCGGCAAGGGCATCGTGCTCGACGAGCCCTCGGTCGTCGCCATCCGCCACGAAGGCGGCCCCAACGGCAAGAAGACCATCCAGGCCGTCGGCCGCGAAGCCAAGGCCATGCTCGGCAAGGTGCCCGGCAACATCGAGGCCATCCGGCCCATGAAGGACGGCGTGATCGCCGACTTCACGGTCACCGAGCAGATGCTCAAGCAGTTCATCAAGATGGTCCATCCGCGGTCCGTCCTGCGCCCGAGCCCGCGCATCATCATCTGCGTGCCCTGCGGCAGCACCCAGGTCGAGCGCCGCGCCATCCGCGAGTCGGCGCTCGGCGCCGGCGCTTCCGACGTCTACCTGATCGAGGAGCCGATGGCCGCCGCCATCGGCGCCGGGCTGCCGGTGGCCGAGGCCTCGGGCTCGATGGTGGTCGACATCGGCGGCGGCACCACCGAGGTCGGCGTCATCAGCCTCGGCGGCATGGTCTACAAGGGCAGCATCCGTGTTGGCGGCGACAAGTTCGACGAGTCGATCATCAACTACATCCGCCGCAACTACGGCATGCTGATCGGCGAGCCCACCGCCGAGGCCATCAAGAAGACCATCGGCAGCGCCTTCCCGGGCAGCGAGGTCAAGGAGATGGAGGTCAAGGGCCGCAAC
>JALOSQ010000078.1 GCA_025458335.1 Ideonella sp. | reverse complement strand
GATCAGCGCATGGGTCAGCTGGTAGGCCTTGCCCTGGGCGTGCTCCGGGTCCCAGGGGTTCAGGTAGTCGAAGATGCGCTCGCGGCGCATGTCGTCGAAGTAGATGAAGACCGCGAAGGTCGCGACGACGACCAGCGCGATCAGGAAGAACATGCGGGCGTTCACGCCGCCCAGGAACAGGATCCCCATCGCGATCACGGTGATCACGATGAAGGCCCCCATGTCGGGCTGCCGCAGCAGCAGCACGCCGACCACCATCAGCGCCACCGCCATCGGCCAGACGGCGCGGAAGAAGTTCTCGCGCTTGTCCATCTTGCGCACCATGTAGCTGGCCGCGTACATCGCGATGGCCACCTTGGCGAGTTCGGACGGCTGGAAGTTGATGATGCCCAGCGGGATCCACCGGCGCGCGTTGTTGACGACCTTGCCCACGAAGGGCAGCAGCACCACGACCAGCAGCAGCAGCGACAGCACGAACAGCCAGGGCGCGGCCTTCTCCCACAGCGCAAGGGGCACCTGCAGCGCAAGCCCGGCGAGCACGGCGCCCAGCGCGATCGCCATCAGGTGGCGGGTCACGAAGTGCGTGGGCTCGTAGAGGCGGAAGCGCGGGTTGTCGGGCAGGGCGACCGAGGCCGAATAGACCATCACCACCCCGAGCGCGACCAGGCCGATCACGACGGCCACCAGCGCCTGGTCGAAGCCCTGCATCGGTGACGCGCGGCCGGCCGACACCGCCACCCAGTCGCGAACCGGCACGCGGGCGCCGCCGCCGGCCGAGCGCGCGCCAAGTCGAGCCCAGGTCCGGGAGAGGGTTTCGCGCCAGGTCGCCGGGTTCGACTGGGTCATGCGACGACCCCCCGGTCACGGGCCAGCGCCTCGACGGCCTCGCGGAACACCTCGGCCCGGTGGCCGTAGTGGCGGAACATGTCCAGGCTCGCGCAGGCGGGGCTCAGCAGCACTGCATCGCCGGCATGGGCCTGCGCGAAGCTCCAGCGCACAGCCGCCTCGAGCGAGTCGTGGTGCTGCCAGGCGAGTCCGGCCGCGCGGCAGCTGGCACCGAGCGCGGCCTCGAGGGCCGGCGCGTCACGGCCGATCGTGGCGATCGCACGCGCATGGCGCTGCAGCGGTGCGACCAGCGGCGAGAAGTCCTGGCCCTTGCCGTCGCCGCCCAGGATGACGATGAGCCGTGCGGGCGCCTTCTCGGCGCCGAGGCCGTCGAGCGCGGCGACCGTCGCGCCGACGTTCGTGCCCTTGCTGTCGTCGAAGGCCTCGACGTCGTCCAGCCGCGCGACGAAGCTCACCCGGTGCGGCTCGCCTTCGTACTCGCGCAGCCCGTGCAGCATCGGGGCCAGCGGACAGCCGATCGAGGTGGCCAGGGCCAGCGCCGCGAGGGCGTTCGCCGCGTTGTGGCGACCGCGGATGCGCAGCGCGTCGGCCGGCATCAGCCGTTGAAGATGCAGCGGTTCGTCCTCGGTCGAGGGCTCCGCGCCGGAACGCTTGCGGCGTCCGGCCGGCGGCTCGCCATCGTCCAGGGCCCGCACCAGCCAGGCCATACCGGCTTCCTCGACGAGGCCGAAGTCGCCGGGCCGCGCCGGGGGACCGAGGCCGAAGCGCAGCACGCGACGCTCCGGTGCCACCGGGCGGGCGCCTGGCCGTGCCCGTGGCGGCGAGGCCGGTGCCGTCGTGTCCGCGGCCACCATGGCTTCGACGCGCGGGTCGTCGCGGTTGACGACGGCGACCGCGCCGCGGCCGAGGACCTTGGCCTTGGCCGCCGCATAGGCCTCCATCGAGCCATGCCAGTCCAGGTGGTCCTGGGTCAGGTTGAGCACTGCCGCGGCGTCCGGCTCGAAGCCCAGGCTGTCGTACAGCTGGAAGCTCGAGAGCTCGAGCACCCAGACCTCCGGGCGCTCGTCGGCCGGCGCGTCCAGCGCCGAAGCGAGTGCGTCCAGCATCGCCGGGCCGATGTTGCCTGCGGCGACCGCGCGGCGCCCGGCGCGCTCGACCAGCAGGCGGGTCAGCGCCGTGGTGGTGGTCTTTCCGTTGGTGCCGGTGATCGCCAGCACGTTGGGCCGGTATCCCTCGGCCTCGGCGAGCGCCCCGAGGGCTCGGTGGAACAGGTCGAGCTCGCCCCAGACCGGGATCGCCGCCTGTCGTGCCGCCGCCAGCAGCGGGGCGATGCGCTCGTCCTCGGGCGCGAGCCCGGGGCTCTTGAGCACGAGCCGCACCTGGGCGACCAGCTCGACCGGATCGAGCGGGCCGCCGCGCAACGTGGCCTGCGGGGCGGTGTCGGAGAGCGCCTCGACCTGCGCCGGCGCGAGCGCCTCGGTGCCGGCACGCGAGTCCCAGACCTGCACGCGGGCTCCATGGCGGGCGCACCACCGTGCCATGGCGAGCCCCGATGTGCCCAGGCCCAGCACGAGCACCGGCAGCCCGTGCAGGGCCGCGAACGGCGTCGCTGCGTCGCTGCCCGCGCCGGGGCCGGCGTTCGGATGCACGGTCGGG
Organism: Ideonella sp.; assembly: GCA_025458335.1. Lineage (GTDB taxonomy): Bacteria > Pseudomonadota > Gammaproteobacteria > Burkholderiales > Burkholderiaceae_C > JAIYCR01. Next base: position 7,112 of record JALOSQ010000078.1, on the reverse strand, counting down.
GTGGGGGCCGAGTCGCTCATCGCAGCTTCAGGCTGGCCAGGCCCACCAGGCACAGCAGCATCGTGATGATCCAGAAGCGCACCACGACCTGGGTCTCGGTCCAGCCGCTCTTCTCGAAGTGGTGGTGCAGCGGCGCCATCTTGAGGATGCGGCGGCCCTCGCCATAGCGCCGCTTGGTGTACTTGAACCAGGCGACCTGCGCCATCACCGACAGCGCCTCGGCGACGAAGATGCCGCCCATGATGAACAGCACGATCTCCTGGCGCGTGATCACGGCGATCGTGCCCAGGGCGCCACCGAGCGCGAGTGCGCCGACGTCGCCCATGAACACCTGGGCCGGATGCGTGTTGAACCACAGGAACGCCAGGCCGGCGCCGGCCATCGCGGCACAGAAGATCAGCAGTTCGCCAACGCCCGGGATGTAGGGGAACAGCAGGTATCGGCTGAACACCGAGTTCCCGACCACGTAGGCGAACACGCCCAGCGCCGAGCCGACCATCACCACGGGCATGATCGCCAGCCCATCCAGCCCGTCGGTCAGGTTCACCGCGTTGCTCGAGCCGACGATCACCAGGTAGGTGAGGATGATGAAACCCCAGACCCCCAGCGGGTAGCTGATCTCCTTGAAGAACGGGACGAACAGGTCGGCGTTGGGCGGCAAGGGCGTCGAGAAGCCCGACTGCAGCCAGCGCAGGAACAACTCGAACACGCGCACGTTCGAGCTCTCCGACACCGCGAAGGCCAGGTAGAAGGCCGCGATCAGGCCGATGACCGACTGCCAGAAGTACTTCTCGCGCGAGCGCATGCCCTCGGGGTTCTTGTGCACGACCTTGCGGTAGTCGTCGACCCAGCCGATCGCACCCAGCCCGAACGTCACCAGCAGCACGATCCACACGAAGCGGTTGCTCCAGTCGAACCACAGCAGGGTCGAGGTGCCGATGCCGATCAGGATCAGCACGCCGCCCATCGTCGGCGTGCCCTTCTTGTTGAGATGGGACTGCACGCCGTACTCACGGATCGGCTGGCCGAGCTTGAGCTCCGCGAGCTTGCGGATCACCCAGGGACCGAAGGCCAGCCCGATGAGCAGGGCGGTGACCGCCGCCATCACCGCGCGGAACGTCAGGTACTGGAAGACGCGGAAGAAGCTCAGCTCCGGCGAGAGCGTCTGCAGCCATTGCGCAAGGCTCAGCAGCATCAGTGGCCTCCCGCGGCGTGGCCGCCGAGCGCTGCGACCACCCGCTCCATGCGCATGAAGCGCGAGCCCTTGACCAATGCCGAACGAACCACGGGGCCCGAGGCCAGCGCCTCGACCAGCGCCTCGACGCGCTCGAAGTGCCTCGCCGCGGCCCCGGTCCCGGCCGCCGCCGCGTACCCCGCCACCGCCTGCGCGCTCGCCGGCCCGGCGCACCACAGGGCCTCGATGCCGCGCCGGGCCGCGTGCTCGCCCACCTCGCGGTGGAAGGCTGCGCCGTGCTCGCCCACCTCACCCATGTCGCCGAGCACCAGCCAGCGCGGGCCAGGCAGGCTCGCGAGCAGGTCGATGCCAGCGCGCACCGAGTCCGGGTTCGCGTTGTAGGCGTCGTCGACCAGCGCCAGCGCGCGGCCCCGCCAGCGCGCCTTGACCAGCCGCGAGCGCCCGGCGACGGGGCGGAAGGCCGAGAGGCCGCGGGCCACCGCCTCGACCGGCACGCCCGCGGCAACGGCGCAGGCGGTCGCGGCCAGCGCGTTGTGGACGTTGTGGCGGCCCGCCAGCGCCAGGGTCGTCGCCAGCCGGCCGGCGGGCGTGTCGATCGACAAGGCCCATGCCCCGGCCGCGAGCTGCCACTCGGCGTCGCCGGTCACGGCGGCGCCCGGTGCCTCGTCGCGCAGCGCGAAGTCGACCACCCGGCGCGTGCCGGCCAGCGCGCGCCACAGGCCTGCATGGGCATCGACCGCCGGGAACACCGCGGCGCCCTCGTCGCCCAGGGCTGCGATCACCGCGCCGTTCTCGCGGGCCACCGCCTCGACGCTGGCCATGAACTCCTGGTGTTCGCGCTGTGCGTTGTTGACCAGGGCCACCGTCGGCTGCGCGATCGCCGCGAGCTCGCCGATCTCGCCCGGGTGGTTCATGCCGAGCTCGACCACCGCGGCGCGGTGCCAGGGCACCGAGCGCGGGCGCAGTCGCAGCAGCGTCAGCGGCAGGCCGATGTGGTTGTTCAGGTTGCCTTGCGTGGCCAACGCCGCGTCGCCGAGCCAGGCCCGCAGGATCGAGCCCATCATCTGAGTGACGGTCGTCTTGCCGTTGCTGCCGGTGATGGCCACCAGCGGCCCGCGGTGGCCGAGGCGCCATCCCGCGGCCAGGGCCGACAGGGCGGCCTGGGTGTCGGGCACCTGCAGGCCGCCGAAGGCCGCGTCGAGACCGTGTTCGGCGATCGCGCCGACGGCGCCTGCGGCGTGCGCGGCCGCGAGGAAGTCGTGCCCGTCGAAGCGCTCGCCGCGCAGCGCCACGAACAGGTCGCCGGCGCGCAGGCTGCGGGTGTCGCTATGCACCCGCTCGATACGCCGCGTCCCGTCGCCGACCAGCGTCGACCCGGGGACGAGCGCCTGCGCCTCGGCCATCGTCATCATGCGCGCCCTCCTGTCCGTCGCAGCAGGGCCGCCCGTGCCTCGGCCGCGTCGGAGAACGGCACCCGCCGCCCGGCGATCTCCTGGTAGTCCTCGTGGCCCTTGCCGGCGACCAGCACGACGTCTGCCGTCGTGGCGTGTTCGATGGCGTACGCGATCGCCTCGTGGCGATCCTCGACCACCGCCACCTCGTCGGGACGCGCCAGCCCGGTGGCCATCTGGGCGAGGATCAGGTGCGGGGGCTCGTCGCGCGGGTTGTCGCTGGTCAGCACGACGCGGTCGGCACCCGCCTCGGCACTCGCCGCCATCAGCGGCCGCTTGCCGGCGTCGCGATTGCCGCCGCAGCCGATCACGCACCACAGCCGACCGCCGCGTCCGCGGGCCAGCGGGCGCAAGGCGGCCAGCACCTGGTCCACCGCATCCGGCGTGTGGGCGTAGTCGACCACGACGGCCGGCCCGGCGTCGTGGTCGTCGATGCGTTGCATCCGCCCGGGCACGGGGCGCACGGCGCCCAGCGCCTGCGCGACCGCCGGCAGGTCGACGCCCAGCGCGCGCAGCGCGCCCGCCACCGCGAGCAGGTTGTGCACGTTGAAGTGGCCGACCACCGGCGCGACCACGGGTGCCGCCCCGCGACCGTCCTCGCGCAAGGTGAACGCGAGACCGTCGCCATGACGCACGTCGGTGGCGGACAGGCGCGGGCCGCCATGGCCGACGCCCTGGCCGACGGTCCACAGCTCGAGGTCGTCGCGGACCGCCAACTCCGCGGCCAGGCGGGCGCCGTGCGGGTCGTCGACGTTCACCACGGCCGCGCGCAGGCCCGGCCAGTCGAACAGGCGCCGCTTGGCGGCCCAGTAGGCCTCCATGCTGCCGTGGTAGTCGAGGTGGTCCTGGGTGAGATTGGTGAACACCGCGACCTCGATCCGCACGCCCTCGAGCCGGTGCTCGGCCAGGCCGATCGACGAGGCCTCGATGGCGCTGGCCGTCACGCCGTCCCGCAGGAAGCCGGCAAAAGCCGTGTGCAGCCGCACTGCGTCGGGTGTCGTCAACGCGGCGTTCGCCAGGCCCCGCGAGGGCTCGCCGATGCCCAGCGTGCCGACCACCCCGCAGCGCGTGCCGAGCGCGGCCAGGGCCTCGGCGATCCACCAGGTGGTCGACGTCTTTCCGTTGGTCCCCGTGCTGGCGACGACGTGCAGTCGCTCGCTCGGGCGGCCGAGGGCCTCGTGCGCGATGGCCCCGGCGCGGGCCTTGAGCTGCCGGCAGGTGGCGATCCGCGCCGCGTAGGGGGCGGCGGTGAGCGCCGGCTCCATGGCGTCGGCGGCGCCGTCGGCCTCGACCAGGCATGCCGGCGATCCGGCGCGCAGCGCCTCGGCCACGTGGCGGCGGGCGTCGTGCCGGGCTCCGGGCCAGGCCAGGAAGGCGTGGCCCGGGGCCGCCTGACGGTGGTCAGTGACGAGCGCCACGGCACCGGCCGCCCGCAGCCAGCGCGCCGCCTCGGCCGGCGTGTCGATCGAGGCCAGTCCGGCGGTGCTCACGTGCTCTCCTCCACGGCCGGCACCGGCTTGGCGATCACGTTCGGGAGCACCTCGCGGTCGTGCTGGACCCCCATCGAGCGCAGGGTCTGCAGCACGATGTCGCTGAACACCGGCGCGGCCACCTCGCCGGCATAGAAGATGCCGGTGCCCGGCTCGTCGATCATCACCGCCACGACGATGCGTGGCGCGGTCGCGGGCGCCATGCCGACGAACGAGGCGCGGTACTTGCGGTCGGCGTAACCCTTGCCCTCCTGCTTGCGGGCCGTGCCGGTCTTGCCGGCGACGGTGTAGCCCTCGACACGCGCCTTGGGGGCGGTGCCGCCCTCGTCGGCGGCCAGGGTGAGCATGTGGCGCATCGCCCGGGCGGTTTCGGGCGACATCACCCGCGCGCCGGTGATGGACGGCGTGCCTGCCGGGGGGTCGGCCGCGGGCGCGTGCCGGACCAGCGACAGCGGCGTCAGCACCCCGTCGGTGGCGAACACGGTGTAGGCCCGGGCGAGCTGGAACAACGAGGTCGACAGGCCGTACCCGTAGCTCATCGTGGCCTGTTCGACGGGGCGCCAGCTCTTGTACGGGCGCAGCCGGCCGCTCACCGCGCCCGGGAACTCCAGCACCGGCCGCTGGCCGAAGCCCACGTCGGAGTACATCTGCCACATGTCGCGACGGTCGAGCTGCATCGCGATCTTCACCGTGCCGACGTTGCTCGACTTCTGGATGACCTCGTCGACGGTCAGGTCGCCGTGCGGCTTGGAGTCGCTGATGCGCGCCCCGGTGATCACCACGTGGCCGGGGCCCGTCGCGATGACGGTCGAGGGCCGGACGCGGCGCTGTTCCAGCGCGAGCCCGATGGAGAAGGTCTTCATCGTCGAACCGGGCTCGAAGGTGTCGGTGAGCACCCGGTTGCGCAATGCGCCCGAGGCGAGGCGCCGGCGGTCGGTCGGGTCACCGCTCGGGTAGTTGGCCATCGCGAGGATCTCGCCGGTCTGCACGTCCAGCACCACGGCGCTGCCCGAGCGCGCCTTGTGCTGTGCGACCGCGTCTCGCAGGCGCTGGTAGGCGAAGAACTGCACCTTCGAGTCGATCGTCAGCGTGATGTCCTGGCCGTCGACCGGCGCCACGCTCTCGCCCACGTCCTCGACGACGCGCCCGAGGCGGTCGCGGATGACGCGGCGCGACCCGTCGCGCCCGGCCAGCGACTTCTCCAGCGCGAGTTCGATGCCTTCCTGCCCCTTCTGGTCGGCGTTGGTGAAACCGAGCACGGGCGCCATCGCGGCGCCTTCCGGGTACCGGCGCTTGTACTCCCGCAGCTGGTGGACGTTCTTCAGGCCGAGGCCGAGGACGCGGCGCGCGGTGTCGTCGTCGACCTGCCGGCGCAGCCAGGCGAAATTCGGGCTGTCGTCCAGCCGGCTGTTGAGTTCGGCGACCGACAGGCCCAGCGCTCGCGCGAGCTCGCGGCGCTTGGCGGGTTCCGCCTCGAACTCGCGCGCCAGGTCCTTGGGGATCGCCCAGAGCGACGGGGCTGGGACGCTGATGGCGAGCAGCGTGCCGTTGCGGTCGGTGATGCGGCCGCGGCTGGCCGGCAGCTCGAGCGTGCGGGCGAACCGCATCTCGCCCTGGCGAACGTAGAAGTCGGCGTTGACGATCTGCACATACACGGCGCGGCCGACGAGCACGCCGAAGCCGATGCCGACCAGCGCCACCAGCAGCCGCGATCGCCACGGCGGCGTCGGCGTCGCCAGCAACGGGCTGCTCGAATAAGACACGCTGCGCACGGCCTGGGCGCCGCCGCGGCCGCGCACGGGGGCGGCCGGCGCCTGCGCCCACCGGGGCGCCATCGACGGCGAGCTGCGCCCGCTTCCGGCACGCGAGAAGCGGCTCCACAGCCGGATGGCGGCCGTCACGGGCGTCCCCCGGTGGCGGGTGCCGGCGCGGCCACGTACTGCGTGATCGACGGTGCAGCGGTGCGCATCTCCAGGCGTTCGCGCGCGAGGCGCTCGACGCGCAACGGGGTGGCCTGGGCCTGCCGCTCGGCGAGCAGCCGCTCGTGCTCCTGGTCGAGGCGGCGCTGCTCGGCCTGCAGCCGGTCGACTTCGCTGAACAACTGGCGCGTGTCGTAGCTCACGTGGACCAGCACGAGGCTGCTGGCCAGCAGCACCAGCAGGAGGACGGCGTTGGCTCGGGTCATGCCCGGGGCTCCGCCGCCGCGTCGGTGCGCTCGGCCACGCGCATCACGGCCGAGCGCGCGCGCGGGTTGTCGGCGATCTCGGCCGCATCGGGCATCACGCGCCCGAGGGCGCGCAGGGGGCGGGCCACCGGCGGGGCAAAGGGGGCGCGGCGATCGAAGACCTCGCGCGAGTGGCGCGCGATGAACGTCTTGACGATGCGGTCCTCGAGCGAGTGGAAGCTGATGACGACCAGCCGCCCGCCTGGGGCCAGCAGGCTCAGCGATGCATCGAGCGCGCGCTCGAGTTCGGCGAGTTCGGCGTTGACGAATATCCGAAGAGCCTGAAAGGTGCGGGTGGACGGGTCCTTGCCCGCTTCACGGGTCTTGACCGCACGAGCCACGACGTCGGACAGCTCGGCCGTGGTGCGGACCGGGCGGCCGCCTTCGCGGCGAGCGACAAGCGCCTTTGCAATCGAAACAGCAAACCGTTCTTCCCCATAGTCGGCGATGACCTCCGAGATCTGGTGCGCATCGGCGCGGGCGAGGAACTCGGCGGCGGTTTCGCCGCGCGTGGTGTCCATGCGCATGTCCAGCGGCGCGTCGGCCCGGAAGCTGAAGCCGCGCGAGGCGTCGTCGAGCTGCGGCGACGAGACGCCCAGGTCCAGCAGCAGGCCGTGGATGCGCTCGATGCCGCGGGCCGCCAGCACCTGGGGCAGCGTCGAGAACGGCGCGTGCACGAGTTCGACGCGGGGGTCGTCCAGTCGCGCAGCGCCCTGCGTGCCGGACTCGATCGCCTGCGGGTCGCGGTCGAG
>JALOSQ010000383.1 GCA_025458335.1 Ideonella sp. | reverse complement strand
GCCGATGCGCTTGATGGTGTCGCGCGCGACCTGGATGTAGTCGACGTGCGCGTTGGTCGTGATCTCGCCGGCCAGCACCACCAGGCCGGTGTTGCACAGGGTCTCGGCGGCCACGCGGCTGCGCGGGTCCTGCTTGAAGATCGCGTCGAGGATCGCGTCCGAGATCTGGTCGGCCACCTTGTCGGGATGGCCTTCGGACACGGATTCGGAGGTGAAGAGGAAGTCGTTCGCCACAGGCATGCTCCAAGGTCGTCAGGGTCTGGCGCGTTGCCGGCCCGAGAATCTGGAGAGCGGCGAACGCTTTAGCGGGATTTGTGAGTCGCCCCGCAAGTAGTTCAGTAACTCGGCGACGGCCTGATTATAAGAAGCATGCTGACCCTGGCCCGATGGCTCGCACGAGCGCCGCTGTGGCTTCTGCACTCCCTGGGCGCGGTTGGGGGGCGCCTGGTGTGGGCGCTGTCGGGCACCTACCGGCAGCGCTTCCGGCGTCACGCCGAGCGGGCGGGCATCGGTGCGGCGGACCGCCGCGCGGCGGTCGCCGAGGCGGGCCGGCTGGTCGGCGAGTTGCCGCGCCTGTGGCTCGGGCCTGACTGGCCCACCGGGGAGGCGTCTCGCGCGGGTCGCGTGTCGTTGCGCTGGACCGGCGCGGAGCACGTCGAGACCGCGCTCGCGACCGGGCGTGGCCTGCTGTTCCTGACCCCTCACCTGGGCTGTTTCGAGGTCACCGCGCAGGCCTACGCCGCGCGCTTCGGGGGCCGGCAGCCGATCACCGTGCTGTACCGGCCGGCCCGCCAGGCCTGGCTGCGGGAACTCGAGCGCACGGCACGTGACCGTCCCGGCCTGCGCGCCGTACCGGCCACGTTGGCCGGGGTTCGCGAGTTGCTGCGCGCGCTCAGGCGGGGCGAGGCCGTCGGCCTGCTGCCGGATCAGGTGCCGCCGCAGGGGCTGGGCGTCTGGGCGCCGTTCTTCGGGCAGCCGGCCTACACGATGACGCTGGCCGGGAGACTCGTGCAACAGACCGGGGCCGTGCCGCTGCTGGTGTGGGGCGAGCGCCTGCCGCGAGGCGCCGGCTACGTGGTGCACGTCGAGCCGCTCGACGACGCCGAACGGCTGGTGACGGCCCCTCAGGCAGAATCCGCCGCCCTCGTGAACCGAGCCATGGAACGCCTGATCCTGCGCTGCCCGCGGCAGTACCTGTGGGGCTACGACCGCTACAAGGCACCGCGTGCGTTCGAGGCGCTGCGCGCCGAGCCCGGCGCCGAACCCTGATCCAGCCGCCCTCGATGCTCTCCCGGCTCCTGCTCGCGTTGCTGTGGGCGCTGCACTGGCTGCCCCTTGGGGTGCAGGCGGCGATCGGCGCGGCCTTCGGGACGCTGCTGTACCGGGTGGCGGCGGGGCGGCGGCGCGTCGCGTTGCGCAACCTCGAGTGGTGCTTCCCCGAGCTCGACGCTTCGGCACGCGAGCGCCTGGCGCGCGAGCACTTCCGCTGGCTCGGTCGCAGCCTGCTGGAGCGGGGCGTGCTCTGGTACGCCTCGCCCGAACGTCTGAAGCGCCTGATCCAGGTGGAGGGCGACGTCGGGCTCGCCGAGCGCAGCCCGCGGCCGGTGATGTGGCTGGTGCCCCACTTCGTGGGCCTGGACGTGGCCGGCATGAGCGCGCTGCTGTTCCAGTCGCAGCCGGCCGCGTCGATCTACCAGGAGCAGAGCGATCCGGTGATGGACGCCGCGATGCGGCGCGGGCGGTTGCGCTTCGGGCAGGCGGAGATCTTCGCGCGCAGCGAGTCGGCCAAGCCGCTGCTGAGGGCGATCCGCCGCAGGCATGCGTTCTTCAACCTGCCCGACATGGACTTCGGCCTGCGCGACGCGGCTTTCGTGCCGTTCTTCGGCCGGCCCGCCGCCACGCTGCTCGCGCCTTCGCGCATGGCCCGTGCGATGGACATGGTGGTGCAGCCCGTGGTCGCCGAGCTGCTGCCTGGCGGGCAGGGCTATCGCGTGCGCTATCTGCCGCCGTGGGACGACTTCCCGACCGACGACCCGCTGGCCGACACCGCGCGAATGAACCGGTGGATCGAGGACGAGATCCGCCGCTGCCCGGCGCAGTACCTGTGGGTGCACAAGCGGTTCAAGACGCGGCCCGAGGGCGAGCCCTCGCCCTATGGATGACCTCGGCGGACAGGTCGCCCTGGGCGCCCAGCGCCGATAATCCCGCCCATGGCACCCGGGATCCCCGTCCGCTTCACCAAGATGCAAGGCGCGGGCAATGACGTGGTGCTGCTCGATGCGGTGGCCGACCCGCGGCTGTCGCGCCTCGGTCCGCGGGCGATGCGGCGCCTCGGCGACCGGCACTTCGGCGTCGGCGCCGACCAGATCCTGATCGTCGAGCCGGGCGGCGAACCCGGGGTGGACTTCCGCTACCGCATCTTCAACGGCGCCAGCGGCGACGAGGTCGAGCACTGTGGCAACGGTGCGCGCTGCTTCCTGCGCTACGTGCGCGACCGCGGCCTGACCGCCGAGCGCCGGGTGCG
>JALOSQ010000382.1 GCA_025458335.1 Ideonella sp. | reverse complement strand
CCTGGGCAGCCCCGGGCTCGACGAGCTCAAGTGGCTCAAGCCGGTGTATCCGGGCGACACCCTGTCCGGCACCATGACGGTGCTGGAGTCGCGACCGAGCGCCAAGCGTCCGGAACTGGGCCTGGTGAAAACGCGCTGGGACGTGGTGAACCAGGACGGCGCGCCGGTGATGACGATGACCGGCTGGAACCTCTATCGCCGGCGCGACCCCGGTGTGGCAGCGGGGGTCGTCGAGCCGTCGTGAGCGCCTGGCGGCCCTCGTCGCGGAACCCGATCCCGCCACGCGTGTCCGAAGCCAGATGAAGCGACGCGATCTGTTCCTCGGCCCGGCGGTCGCGCTCGGGCTGTCCCGCGCCGGCCAGGCCGCCCCGGCCACGCCCACCACCCTGCCGCCGGCCCCGGCGCCCGCGCAGGCGGCGTGGCGCAAGCCGATCCCGAGCAGCGGCGAGGCGTTGCCGGTGGTGGGCCTGGGCACCTGGATCACGTTCAACATCGGCCGCGACGCCGCGGAACGCGCCAGCCGGCAACGGGTGCTCGAGCGCTTCCTCGCTGCGGGTGGCGGCATGATCGACTCGTCGCCGATGTACGGCAGCGCCGAACAGGTCGTGGGCGAGCTGCTCGCGCCGGCCGCCGACGCAGCGCCGGGCGGGCGGGTGTTCGCCGCGACCAAGGTCTGGACACCGCTGGACCGCGTCGGCGTGCAGCAGCACCGCGACTCGCTGCGGTTGTGGAAACGGCCGACGCTCGACCTGCAGCAGGTGCACAACCTGCTCAACTGGAAACCGCACCTCGCCCTCCTGCGCGCGGAGCGCGAGCGCGGCACGGTGCGCTACATCGGCGTGACCACCTCGCATGGCGCGCGCCACGCCGAGATGGAGCGGGTGCTGCGCAGCGAGCCGCTGGATTTCCTGCAGATCACCTACAACCCGGTCGACGAGTCGGCCGAGCCGCTGATGCGGCTCGCCGCCGACCGCGGCATGGCGGTGATCGTCAACCGGCCGTTCGACGGCGGCGCGCTGCTGCAGCGCCTGGCGGACCGGCCGCTGCCCGCCGTGGCGCGCGACCTGGGCTGCGAGACCTGGGCGGCCGCCGTGCTCAAGTGGGAGGTGTCGCATCCGGCGGTCACCTGCGCCATCCCCGCGACCTCCAGGCCGGAGCACCTGGACCAGAACATGGCCGCGCTGCGCGGGCCGGTGCCGACGACCGCCCAGCGCGATCGCCTGAGGGCCGCACTGCGGGCCTGAGCGGCGAGCGCAGCCGCTGCGACGTCAGCGGTCGGACGTGGCCATCAGCGTCAGGTCCCAGCCGAAACGCGACTGCTCACGCTCCGTCATCTCGCGGCGCTGGCGACGCAGCGCCTGCAGATCGGCCAGCACCGCCGGCGGGAAGCCCTGACGGCCGCCGCGCGTGTCGGTGAGCAGGCGCTCGAAGGCCATGTCCGTCAGGTGCCGGTCGGGCCACACCAGGGCCAGGTGGTTCACGATGCGCGGGTAGTGCGTGGCCAGGTTCATCGGCCAGCGCGCCCCCGGCAGCCCGCGCAGCCAGTCCTGCGCGGCCTTGGACAGCTTGCGGTCCTGCTCGCGCGGCGGCGCGCGGAAGCGGCTCCAGTCGACCGGCGGCTGCGCGATCAGCCGCGCGGCCGGGCTCATCGGGCGCGACACCATCGGCTCGGGCCGGCTGGCGGCCACGTGCGTCGGCGGCAGGGCGGCGGGCCACGGCGCCAGCGTGGCGGCGCGCGGCACGGGGTGCGTCATCCAGTTCATCGTCGAGTCCTCCATGGATTCGTCCCCGGGGCCGCGCCACACCTTGCGGTCGCCGGCCGAGGTCGATGCGGTGCAGTGTGGTCAGCCCGCCCCGCGATTCCTGGTGAATCCTCACCCCGGCGTGAAGCTTCACGGGGCTTGACAGCACCTCCGGGTCATCGCATCGTGCGCCGCGGCGAACGCTCGGGGCCCAGCCTCGGCAGCGCCGCACACAGAACCACGATCCCTCGGAGGACCCCCATGACCCACGTCCACTCGGCCCGCCGCGCGCGACGCCTCACGATCGCCGCCAGCATCGGGGCGGCCGCGATGCTGTCGGGCTGCGCCGGCCTGAAGTTCGGATCGCCGGCCGCACCCGATCCGCTGCGGCCCTCGATTTCGGTCGCGCAGGGCGACGTGATCGTGGTCAACCAGGAACCCACCGTGCTGCCGGCCGGCAACAGCCGGGTCGTCTACGACCTGCCGGTCACCGGCAACCTGCGCTTCTACGGCGGCGGCATCGTCGTCGAGGGCGAGGTGATCAGCGTCACGCCCGCCGACGGCCAGGCCGCACAGCGCGCCACGGCCAACCGCCTGGACACCAAGCCGGCCGCGTTCACCACCCGGCTGCGCAAGGACGCCTCCGACGTCGTGCGCTGCCAGCCGGAAGGCGACCGGCGCGTGGTGTGCACCTTCACCAACGCGCGCAGCGGCTCGGTGTTCCTGTACACCGTCAAGGTGTCGCGCGACGGGAAGGAGCTGCCGCCGCTGGATCCGTCATGGCGGAT
>JALOSQ010000381.1 GCA_025458335.1 Ideonella sp. | reverse complement strand
CAGAAGTTCATCGTCGGCCGCGAGATCGACGCGGGCCCGAAGCTGCTGATCGTCTCGCAGCCGACCTGGGGCGTCGACGTGGGCGCGGCGGCCATGATCCGCGGCGAGCTGCTCAAGCTGCGCGACGAGGGCGGCGCGGTGCTGGTGATCAGCGAGGAGCTCGACGAGCTGTTCGAGATCTCCGACCGCCTGCTCGTGATCGCGCAAGGGCGGATCTCGCCGTCGTTGCCCGTGGCGGAGGCCACCGTGGAGCGCATCGGCGAGTGGATGAGCGGCCTGTGGACTTCGGCGCCGGGGGTGGATCGTGCTGCGGCTTGAGCCCCGTGCGGAGGCCTCGCGGCTGATGGCCGCCGCGTCGCCGGTGCTCGCCCTGGCGCTGACCGCGGCGATCGCCGCGCTGCTGTTCATGGCGCTCGGCAAGGACCCGGTCCGCGGCCTCGAGGTCTTCTTCGTCGAGCCGCTCAACGGCCGGCGGGCCATCAGCGAGGTGCTGCTCAAGGCCACGCCCCTCATCATCATCGCGCTGGGCCTGGCGGTGTGCTACCGCTCGAACACCTGGAACATCGGCGCGGAGGGCCAGTTCCTGCTGGGCTGCGTCGGCGGCGGCTGGGTGGCGCTGTGGCTCACCGCCCAGGGGCTCGGCCTGCCGCGTGCGGTCAACGTCACGGCCGTGCTGGTCGGCGGCATGATCGGCGGCATGGTGTGGGCGGCGATCGTCGCCCTGCTGCGCGATCGCTTCAACGCGAACGAGATCCTGGTCAGCCTGATGCTGGTCTACGTTGCCCAGCAGACGGTGAACTGGCTGGTGTTCGGGCCCTGGAAGGACCCGCAGGGCTTCAACATGCCGCAAAGCCCCATGTTCGCCCGCGACGTGCTGCTGCCGCCGCTGCTCGAGCGCACGCGGCTGCACGTCGGGTTCGTGGTCGCGATGGTCGCGGTGGTGCTGGTCGCGCTGTTCATGTTCCGCACCTACCGGGGTTTCCAGCTGCAGGTCGGTGGCCTGGCGCCGATGGCGGCGCGCTATGCCGGCTTCTCGTCGCGCGGAGCGCTGTGGACCGGGCTGCTGTTGTCCGGGGCCATGGCCGGCCTCGCCGGCGCGATGGAGGTCGCCGGCCCGGTCCGCCAGGTGACGCCCTACCTGTCGATGGGCTATGGCTTCACCGCGATCATCGTGTGCTTCGTCGGCCGCTTGCACCCGGTGGGCATCGCGTTCGCCGGCATCCTGCTGTCGATGATGCTGATCGGCGGCGAGCTCGCCCAGTCACGACTCGGGCTTCCGAATGCGCTGTCCAGCGTGCTGCAGGGACTGCTGCTGCTCATGCTGCTGGTGTGCGACACCCTGATCCTCAACCGCGTGCGCTGGCGCGCCCGGAGTCCTGCATGAACGAAGCCGCCCTGCTCGTCAACACGGCGCTGGCCAGCGGCACCACGCTGGCGCTGGCCGCCCTCGGCCTGCTGATCAACGAACGGGCCGGCGTGCTGAACCTCGGGGCCGAGGGCATGATGCTCGTGGCCGCGGTCGCCGGCTTCGCGATCACCTTCGGCACGGGCAGCGACCTGCTCGGCTTCGCCGGGGCGGCGCTGGCCGGAGCCGCGCTCGCCGCCGTGTTCGGCGTGCTGGTCATCTGGCTGAACACCAACCAGTACGCGACCGGCCTGGCCATCAGCCTGTTCGGCTACGGCTTCTCGGCCTTCGTGGGCGTGGCGATGGTGGGCAAGATCCTGCCCGAGCGCGAGCGCTTTGCCATTCCGGTCCTGTCCGACCTGCCGGTCGTCGGCCCCGCGCTGTTCAGCCATCACCCGATGGTCTACGTCGCGATGGCGATCGCCGTCGGACTCACCTGGTGGCTGTACCGCAGCCGCTCCGGCCTGCTGCTGCGCGCGATCGGCGAGAACCCCGAGCCGGCGCACGCGCTGGGCTACCCGGTCCGCCTGATCCGCCTGGCCGCGGTGGCCTTCGGCGGGGCACTGTGCGGCCTGGCGGGAGCCTACGTCTCGCTCGTGACCGCGCCGCTGTGGGTCGAGGGACTGACGGCCGGGCGCGGCTGGATCGCCCTGGCGCTGACGGTCTTCGCCACCTGGCGGCCGATGCGCGCGCTCGCCGGCGCCTACCTGTTCGGCGGCGTGACCGTGCTGCAGCTGAACCTGCAGGCACAGGGCGTGCAGATCGCCAGCCACTTCCTCAACATGCTGCCCTACGTGGCCACCATCGTCGTGCTCGCGTTGATCAGCCGGAATGTCGCGTTCATCCGCGTCAACATGCCGGCCTCGCTCGGCAAACCCTTTCACCCCGGATCGTGAGGCGCATCGCGTCGCCGACGCCATAATCTCGCCCGCCCGTTCACCGCCTGAACGTCCCATCCCACCCCCACCCCCACCCTCCACACCGGAGTACCCGTCCATGACCCAGTTGAGCAAACGTGCCCTTATTCGCCTCGGTGGCCTGGCCGCCGTCGCCGCCACCGCCACCCTCGTCGGGTGCGGCAAGAAGGAAGAAGCCCCGCCGCCCGCGCCGGCTCCCCAGGCCGCG
>JALOSQ010000380.1 GCA_025458335.1 Ideonella sp. | reverse complement strand
TGGGCGGCCCGCAGCGCGGCACTGGCCCGCCATCTGCGCCAGGCCGGCCTCGCGCCGGGCGACCGGGTGGTGCTGTTCATGCGCAACCACCCTCGCTACCTGGAATTGCTGTGGGGCGCCTGGTGGGCCGGCGGGATGGTCGTGCCGGTGAATGCCAAGCTGCATCCGGCCGAGGTCGCCTGGATCATCGACAACGCCGAGGCCCGCTGGGCCTTCGTGACGCGCGACGTGGCCCCGCAGCCGCTGCCGGGCCTCGACCGGCAGGTCGACGTCGAGTCGCCCGAGGCCGATGCCCTGCTGGCCGCCGACGGGCCTGCGCCCGACGCGCTGGAGCCACCCGTGGCGCGCGAGCCAGGCGACGCCGCATGGCTCTTCTACACGAGCGGCACGACCGGCCGGCCGAAGGGCGTGATGATCACGCACCGCAACCTGACGACCATGGGCCTGGCGTACTTCAGCGACGTCGACCCGATCACCCGAGACGATGCGATCGTCTACGCGGCGCCGATGTCGCACGGTTGCGGCCTGTACGCGGTCCCGCACGTGATGGCCGGCGCCCGACACGTGGTGCCGTCCTCGGGCGGGGTGGAGCCGGCCGAGTTGTTCGCGCTCGGCCGCGCGCTCGGGCCGCTGACGACCTTCGCGGCGCCGACCATCGTGCGGCGCCTCGTCGACCATGCCGAGGCGGCCGGACTCGGGCCCGCGGACGCCGCCGCGTCGTTCAAGACGATCGTCTATGGCGGTGCCCCGATGTACGTGGCCGACGTGCAGCGCGCCCTGCGGGTGATGGGCCCGCGCTTCGTCCAGATCTACGGCCAGGGGGAGACGCCGATGGTGGGCACGGCCCTGGCCCGCCACCACCTGGCCGACGCCGCGCATCCGCGCCACCTGGAGCGCATCGCGTCGGTCGGCATCGCGCAGACGCCGGTGCAGGTCCGCGTGGCCCGGCCCGACGGCACGGACGCACCGACCGGCGAAGCCGGCGAGGTGCTGGTCCGCGGCGACAGCGTCATGGCCGGCTACTGGCGCAACCCGGAGGCGACTGCCGCCGCGATCCGCGGCGGCTGGCTGTGGACCGGCGATGTCGGCAGCCTCGACGCCGACGGCTTCCTCACGCTCAAGGATCGCAGCAAGGACCTGATCATCAGCGGCGGGTCCAACATCTATCCCCGCGAGGTCGAGGAGGTCCTGCTGACCGCCCCTGGCGTCGCCGAGGTGGCAGTGGTCGGCGAACCCGATCCGCAGTGGGGCGAGAACGTGGTCGCCTTCGTGGTGCCACTGGCCGGAGCCACGCCCGAGCCGGCCGCGCTCGACGCGCATTGCCTGGCGCACATCGCCCGGTTCAAGCGACCCAAGCGCTACGTGCTGCTCGAGGCCCTGCCAAAGAACCACTACGGCAAGGTGCTCAAGACCGACCTGCGCCAGCGCCTGGCCATCGCACAGGAAGCCACTGCACCCGCGCCCTCATCCGTCCGGGGACGCCGCCCGCCCGAGGCGTAGGGCCTCGCCCGACCGTTCAAGAGCGACGACGAGCGCCTGCAGACCGTCCCGTCGACGCGGGTCGTCGACGGTCGCCAGCCAGGCCGCGGCGATCTCGCGCAACGCCGCCACATTGCGGGCCTGCGGCGGGCCCTGCCGGCACAGGGCAACGGCCAGTTCGCCCGTGTCCTCGCCCTCGGCGTCGACATGGGTCGAGCCGCGCACCAGTTGCACGACCTCGGTGGCGGCGTGACCGTTCGACGCGCGCTCGGCCATCGCGCGCAGCGGCCCGGCGGCGCTGCCCTGCGCGTTGCAGGGCCCGGGGTTCGCGAGCACGGCCAGCACCGGCCGCCCACCGCCGTTCGAGACCCGTTCGATCGCGACACCGAAGCCGGGCGCATCGACTGGGTCGAGCAACAGCAAACCCTCGAGCCGCGCCGGCGCAAGCGCCTCGAGCGCCATGCCGACCCGCGCCGCGAGCACGGCGCCGGCCGAGAAACCGCCCAGCACCCAGCGCGCCTGCGGCGCCGCGAGACCCGGCGGCTGCAGCGCCCCCTCGATCAAGGCCTCGGCCAGCTCGGCCGGAAGGGCCGCATCACCGGCCGCCTGCGCCAGGTCGAGGCAGAGCACGGCCCAGCCGGACTTCGCCAGGGCCACTCGCAATCCACCGAGATGGCGGCACTGCCGCGTGAAGCCATGCTGGAGGACCAGGACACCCGCGGGCTGGGTGCCCGGACCCGCTGGCCGAACCCAGTGGGCGGTGATCGGTCCCGTCGAATGGGCCCAGGTGCGGGTCTCGGCGACCACACCCCCGGTCGCCGCCGGGGGCGACAACGCCGCGCATCCCCCCAGGACGAACGTGGCCGCCGCCAGTGCGAACCTGCCGCCCGACCCCGGACGCGGCCGGACTCGCCCTGCCCCAGGCACGGGCAGCGGGTCAGCGCACGATCAACCGAGGCGCAGCGCTCGCGGCCCCGATGCGACCGACCACCGCCGCGCGCTCGAACCCGTGCTGGGCAAACACCCCGAGGACACGGTCCAGCGCCTGCGGCG
>JALOSQ010000077.1 GCA_025458335.1 Ideonella sp. | reverse complement strand
AAGGGTTACGCGGCGTGGGTCCATGGCGTGCCGATGCCCGAGGGCGCGGCCGGCCTGGCGCCCGCCGAGGGCCGAATCGACCTGCCGCTGGCCGCCGACTGGCCTCGCCGGCCGCGGCAGCGCATGTGCCCCGAGCGCGGCAAGCCCTCGGTCACGCTGTGGCGGCGGGTCGCGGTCGATGCGGGTCGAGGCTGGACACGGCTGGCCCTGGAGCCGCTCACCGGCCGCACCCACCAGTTGCGCGTGCACCTCGCGGCCATCGGCCACCCGATCGTCGGGGATCCGTTGTATGGCCCCGATCCGGCACCGGCCGGACGGCTGCTGCTGCATGCCGAGCACCTGGCGTTCGAGCACCCGGGCCGCGGCGAGCCCGTCCGGTTCCAGGTCCCTGCCCCCTTCTGACCGTGCCTCGGGCCCCGATGCCTGCCCAGCCCCAAGCCGATCTCTTCGGCGATCCTGCACCCGATCACGCCGCGGCCGGCGCGCTCTCACCAGCGCACGGGCCCGTCGAGCCGGCGCCGACCGACCCCACGCACGAGGCGCTGGCCCAAGACCTCGGCCCACACGTGCGACTCGGCACCTCGTCGTGGCACTTCCCAGGCTGGGCCGGCCTCGTGTGGCGGCGCGCCTACCCCGAGGCGGTCCTGTCGAGCCGCGGCCTCGCAGCCTATGCCCGGCACCCGCTGCTGCGCACGGTCAGCCTGGACCGCAGCTTCTATCGTCCGCTCGACGCCGACCAGTTCAAGGCGCTGGCAGCCCAGGTCCCGGACGACTTCCGCTTCGTCGTGAAGGCGCCGGCGCTGGTCACCGACGCATCGCGGCGCGACCCGTCGACCGGCCAGGCGACCGGCGACAACCCTGGCTTCCTCGACCCCCTCGCAACACTCGACCTCGCGTGGCGGCCAGCCCGCGACGGGCTGGGCGACCGGCTCGGTGTGCTCGTGCTGCAGTTGTCCCCGTTGCCGACGCGCTGGCGGCGGGATCCGGCGGCCTTCCTCGATCGGCTGCACCGCGTGCTGGCGGCGCTGGCGGCCGACGGAGCATCGGCATCGCCGCGCGTGGCCGTCGAGGTGCGCGACCCCGAACTGCTCGGGCCCGATCTGGCCGAGGTCCTGCGACGCCACGGCGTGCGCTACGCCGTCGGGCTGCACGACCGGATGCCGCCCCTCGAGGCGCAGTTGCCAATGCTGCGGGCACTCTGGCCCGGCCCCCTGGTCGTGCGCTGGAACCTGCAGCGGGGGCTGCGCTACGCACAGGCCAAGGATCGCTTCGACCCGTTCGACCGCCTCGTGGCCCCGGACGTCCCCACGCGGACCGCGCTCGCCCAGCTGGTCGCGCGCACCGCCGCGGCCGGCCAGGACTGCCTGGTGACGATCAACAACAAGGCCGAGGGCAGCGCCCCGCAGTCGGTGCTGGCCTTGGCGCGAGCCGTCGCGGAGGAGCCGCGCCAGCGCTGAGCCAGCGCAACGGCACGGGCGCGACACCGGCCCATACTCACCCGCCATGTCATTCATGCCAGACCGCTGCCGCGCTGCCCGTTCTTTCGCCCGCAGGGCGAGCGATGGGCGGGCTGCGCTCCTGCGCTTCGGCCTGCTCGGCGCGGGCTTGCTGCTGGCGGGCACGCTCGCCGCGATGCCGGCCGCGCTGGCGCCCCTGCCGCCACAGCCCCCGGCGGCCTTCGAGCTGAGCGACGAACCTCGCTTTGCCGGCCACGACTGGCAGGCCATCGAGGCGCAGACGATGCGGATGGCCGACCGCACCATCGGCTCCTTCCAGGGGCGGCCGACCGGTTGGCTCGCGCGTCCCGTCCGCATCCACTACCGGTTCTACCAACACCGGCAGGAGACGCGCGGCGGCGTGGTGGTCGTGCCGGGGTTCACCGAAGGCCTCACCATGTACCAGGAGGTCGTCCACGACCTGGTGCGCAACGGCTGGTCGGTCTACATCCACGACCACCGCGGCCAGGGCTTCTCGACCCGGCTGCTCACCGGTCCCGACGATGCCAGCAAGGGGCACCTCGACGACTTCGACCACCTGGTCGACGACCTCGAGGCCTTCGTGACGCGCGTGCAGGCCCAGCGCGCCGGCACCCCACGGCCATTGGTGGTGATGGCGCACTCGATGGGCGGGGCCGCCGTCTCGCTGCACCTGGCCCGCCGCGGGGCGTCCACGCCGTTCGCACGCGCCGCCCTCGTCACGCCGATGCACGAACCGCGGGTGGCCGAGCCGGGGGAGTCGCCAGGCCTGCGACGCTGGTGCGAGGAGCAGGCGACCGGCTCACCGGTGCCGCTGCCGTGGCTGTCGAGCGTGCAGGTGCAGGGCCCGGGCTTCGAGGCCGAGCGCGCCGCGTTCGAGGCGGACCCGGCGCGCGGGTCCCTGGGGATGTCGCACAGCGTCGAGCGCATGGCACGGCGCTGGGCCGACCGCACGGCGACCTGCACCGGCGAGCACTGCGGGCACGGCGACGCGCGGGTCGCCGGCCCGACGCTGCGCTGGGTCACGCAAGCCTGCCACGCGTCACGCGAAGCCCGCGGCCCCGACGCCGGCCGCATCGCCGTTCCGGTCCTGCTGCTGCAAGGCGGCGAGGACACCGTGGTGGAGCCCTGGGCGCAGGAGGAGTTCTGCGCCCACGTGAACGCCGGCACGGGCGGCGGCCGGTGCATCGGCTGGCGGTTGCCCGAGGGGCGACACGCCCTGCTCGTCGAACGCGACGACCTCCGAAAGGCCACGCTGACGGCCGTGATGGGTTTCTTCGTCGAGGCGACCGAAGGCGCCGAGCGGGCGCGCCGTCCGCCCGCTCCGGAGCGGGCACGCGCCCTGGCGGCGCCGCCATGAACCGCGACAGAGCAGGCTCGGTCCACGCCCAGTGGCCATTGGCCAGCCCGATCCGGCGCTGGGCTGCTGGAGCCGCACTGGCCCTGGCGCTCGCCCTGCCGGGCGGCCCGACCGGCGCCGTCGGCCTGCCGCTGCCGGACGACGAAGGCCCGCTCATGTCGTACCGTGCGGTGGTCGTGTCGCGCTCCGAGATCATGGCGATCGATCGCACACGGCGCCTGCTGACGCTGCGTGAGCGCGACGAGGTCTTCGAGGTCGTCGCCGATCCGCGCCTGCGCGACTTCGACGACGTGCGCGTCGGCGACCTGGTCGAGGTGCAGTTCACCCAGGCACTGGTGCTGACGCTGCAGCCCGGCACCGGCATCCGCGAGCGCTCCACCCTGTCGACCCGTACCGATCCGCTCCCGCCGGGTCAGCCCCCCTCGGGTGCCGACCTCTTCGAGGAAACCATCGTGATCGACGTGCTCCAGGTCGACCGGTCGCGACAGCAACTGCGCGTGCGCGACGAACGGGGCCGCGTCAAGACGCTGACCGTGCTCGACGACGACGTGACGCAGGCCGCCCGCACCGGCGACCAGCTGGTGATGCGCTATCGCCGCGCCACCGCGATCGCGGTGCGACCGATGCCGCGCTGAACCGCCAGGCCGCTACGCCGCCAGCGGTGGCGCGCGGTGGTCCGGTCTCGCGACGGCGGGGCCAGGGCTGCGCTGGACGGCTGGTCCGGCGGCAGGCCCGCCGCCAGTGCCCGTCGGCATCGACGGCTCAGGCACATCGTCGGCATGCGTGACGCGATTGCGGCCCGCACGCTTGCTCGCGTACAGCGCGCGGTCAGCGAGGCGCGTCGAGCCGTGGAGGTCGCCGTCGGTCACCGCGGCCAGGCCGAACGAGAGCGTCACCGCCAGGGGCCGCCCGTCGAGGGTCACCGTGTGGGTCTCCACCGCCCGGCGCACACGCTCGGCCACGCGGCGCCCCTCGGCGGCATCCGCACCCGTCAGCAGCGCCACGAACTCCTCGCCACCCCAGCGGGCGACCAGGTCGTGCTCGCGCAGCGCACCGCCGATCACGCTCGCGACCGCCGCGAGGACCTGGTAACCAGCGTGGTGGCCATACCCGTCGTTGACGCGCTTGAAGTGGTCGATGTCGGCCAGCATCAGGGTGACCGGATGGCCTTCCCGGCGCGCACGGGCCAGCTCGGCCGCGGCCCGCTCCTGGAAGTGTGTCCGGTTGGCCAGCCGGGTCAAGGCGTCGACCCGGGCGAGCTGCATCAGCCGGCGTTCGGCGCTGCGCACGCGGTGGCGATAGAACGCGGACATGCCGAAGAGCAGGCCGAACACCATGACGATGTTGAACCAGCGCGCCAGCTCGAGGTGCATGGGCGGCAGCGGACTGAGCGGCGCCCACGCGCGGCAAGCCACGTAAAGCCCCGCGTAGCAGGCGAACAGCAGCAGCACCAGCGGAATCGCGCGCCGTGGCGGGGCGCCCACCACGACCGCCGGCACGATCAGCAGCAGGAAGTAGTGGAAGTCGGACTGCCACCCCAGCAAAAGGGACCCGGCAGTCGCGTGCGCCAGCACCTCGAACCACATCAGCCCGATCGCCCAGCGGTTACGTCGACGGACCAGCAGCAACCACGCGACGACGTATATCGCCACGCTCACCAGGTTCATCAGCGCGAGCGCGGTTGCGCCGAGCACGCCGTACAGCAACAGGAATCCGACGTCGACGGCGGCCGCGAGCAGGGCGACGCGCTTCAGCAAGGCCCAGTACGCGGCCCCGGCCGATTCCATCGTCGCTGAGGCGGCGCCACCACTCATCCACTGGATTTCGTCACCATTGACGGCGACTTGAGCGCCCGGCTCGCGCAGGCGTACCAAGCGGCACGTGCGACAGGTGTCGGGGAGGCGCGCGCGGCTGGCGGAGACGGAGGGATTCGAACCCTCGATGGAGTTTTTAGCCCCATACTCCCTTAGCAGGGGAGCACCTTCGGCCTCTCGGTCACGTCTCCAGCCGCAGACTCGATTCTAGCCCCCGCCCCGGGACTGCTGGTCGAGCGACGACGAACGGGGTCGAGCCCTCGCGCGCCGCAGCGCCCGCGGCGCGGCTCAGGCCGCCGCCTGGTCGAGGTCGAAGGCCCGGTGCAGCGCCCGCACCGCCAGTTCCATGTACTTCTCGTCGATGACGACGCTGGTCTTGATCTCGCTGGTCGAGATCATCTGGATGTTGATGCCCTCGTCGGCGAGCGTGCGGAACATCCGGCTGGCCACGCCCACGTGGCTGCGCATGCCGATGCCGACGATGCTCACCTTGCAGATCCGCGCATCGCCGACCACCTGGCTCGCGCCCACCGCCGGGCCGACCTGGGTCTTGAGCAGTTCGAGCGCCCGCGCGTGGTCGCCGCGCGGCACGGTGAACGAGAAGTCGGTCTTGCCGTCGTGCGAGACGTTCTGGATGATCACGTCGACGTCGATGTTGGCCTCGGCCACGGGGCCCAGGATCGAGAACGCGATGCCCGGCCGGTCGGGGACGCCCAGCAGGCTGATCTTGGCTTCGTCGCGGCTGAACGCGATGCCCGAAACGACGGCTTGTTCCATGTTGACGGCTTCCTCGAAGGTGATGAGCGTGCCCGAGGCGGCTTCCTCGGCGAGGTCGATGTTCCAGTCGGTGAAGCTGGACAGCACGCGCAGCGGCACGCGGTACTTGCCGGCGAACTCGACGGAGCGGATCTGCAGCACCTTGCTGCCGAGGCTGGCCATCTCGAGCATCTCCTCGAAGCTGATGGTGGCCAGGCGGCGCGCCTCGGGAACGATGCGCGGGTCGGTGGTGTAGACGCCGTCGACGTCGGTGTAGATCAGGCACTCGTCGGCCTTGAGCGCCGCGGCCACGGCCACGGCCGAGGTGTCGCTGCCGCCGCGGCCGAGCGTGGTGACGTTACCGCCCTCGTCCACGCCCTGGAAGCCGGTGATGATGACGACGCGGCCGGCGTCGAGGTCGGCGCGGATCCTGGCGTCGTCGATGCTCTGGATGCGCGCCTTGGTGTAGGCCGAGTCGGTTCGGATCGGCACCTGCCAGCCGGTGTAGCTGACCGACTCCAGGCCTTCGGCCTGCAGCGCAATGGCCAACAGGCCGACCGAGACCTGCTCGCCCGTCGAGGCGATCATGTCGAGTTCGCGCTGCAGCGCCTTGGTGGTGGAGGCCGGCGAAAGCTCCTTGGCCAGCCCGAGCAGGCGATTGGTCTCGCCGGACATGGCCGAGGGCACGACGACCATCTGGTGGCCGGCGCGGTGCCACTTGGCCACCCGGCGCGCCACGTTGCGGATGCGCTCGGTCGAGCCCATCGACGTGCCGCCGTACTTGTGAACGATCAGGGACATGGGTGCGGGCCGCCAGGGCGGCGCGGATGAGGTCGAAGGCCCGCCGGTGGCATGCAGGCGCATCGGCGGGGCCGGCAGTGTAGTGCGACGACCCTGACAGCCGGCCTTCGCGAGGCGACTCCGTCAGGCGGTGTCGCCCGGGGCGTCCGGACGCCACTCCAGCGACACCTGGGCCTCGCCCTCGGCGGCCAGGGCGCGCGCGTCGATCCCCAGGCCCGGCACGGCGAGCAGCCGGTCGGCCTGCCACAGCAGCGGCCCGTCGCGATGCCAGCGGTCGATGCCGGCGGCCTGGAACTGCTTCTTCAGCGCCCGCGCGGGTCGCCTCGGGCCGGCCTGGAAGGACTCGCCGCCCTGGCGGGCGCGCGCCTCCGCCTGGGCGAGGGCGTCCCAGGCCACGCCCCCCGACGCGACCGGCCGGAGCACCCATGCGCCGGACCACCCGGGCAGGCGCAGACGCCTCGGGCCGCCGAGGGGCCAGGCCGGCAGGTGCGCCGCGACCGGCTGGTCCCGCGGCGGCAAAGGGGATCCGGCCGGCCCATGATCCGAGGTCAGCGTCGCACCCGCTTCGCGCTCGCCCGCCGCGGCCGACCCCGATGACGGCTGGAACGCCAGCCGCCCGCGGATCAACCGCAACATCCCACCCGGGGCGGGCCACTCGCCGTGCGAAGCGGCCCCCGCCTCGGCGGCGAGGCGGTCGACGAGGGACGCCGGGGCCGGCATGCCCAGGGCATCGTGCAGCCAGACCCGAAGCGCGAGGCGGGCTCGGGGTGGCGGCAAAGGGCGCAGCGTCGCGAGGTCGAGGGTACCGTCCGGCGCCGTGGCGAGGGCCAGGTCGCCCCGCGCGACGCCTTGAAGCACCTCCTCGGCCTCGCCCATCCAGCGCGCGGTGCGAGCCAGCATCGCCTGCGCCTGCGCAAAGGCGGCGTCCAGCGCCGGCCACACCGAGGTGCGCAGGCGGCTGCGCGCCCAGCGCGGATCCCGGTTGGACTCGTCGTCGACGTGCGTCAAGCGATGTCGCTGCACGTAGGCCGCGATGTCGCGGGGATCGACGTCGAGCCAGGGCCGGGCCCACGCCAGCCCATCCCGGCATTGCAGCCGCGGCATCGCAGCCAGCCCCGCGACGCCCGCGCCGCGCACGGCCTGCAGCAACACGGTCTCGGCCTGGTCGCGCTGGTGGTGAGCCAGCAGCACGAGCGTCGCCCCTGCTTCGCGCGCCATCGCGGCAAGCCGGTGGTAGCGCTCGCGGCGCGCCCACGCCTCGACGCTGTCGCCGGGTGCGGGGCGGCCGTCGATGCGGGCCCAGTGCAGGCGAACCGGGCGTCCCGAGCGCGCCCAGGCCGCGCAGGTGCGCCGGGCGTGCGCCAGCCACGCGTCGGCGTTCGGGCTCAGGCCGTGATGCACGTGGAGCGCGGCCACGCGCAGGCCCGATCGGGAAGCCACGGCGACCGTGGCATGCAGCAGCGCCGTCGAATCGCGGCCGCCGCTGTAGGCGACGGCGACGATGCGCGGGGCGTCGACCTCAGCGCTCCTTCGTGTCGCTGAAGCGCCCGTAGGCCTGCAGGCGCTGGTAGCGCTGGGCCAGCAGGTCCTTGGTCTTCAGGTCGGCCACCTGGCGGTAGGCGTCGCCGAGCGCGCGCGCCAGGAAGGCTGCCATCTGCTTGGTGTCGCGATGCGCGCCGCCCACCGGCTCGTTGACGATCTTGTCGATCAGGCCGAGCGCCTTCAGGCGGTGCGCGGTGATGCCCAGCGCCTCGGCCGCGTCGGAGGCGCGCTCCGAGGTCTTCCAGAGGATCGAGGCGCAGCCCTCGGGCGAGATGACCGAGTAGATCGAGTACTGCAGCATCAGGACCTGGTCGGCCACGCTGATGGCCAGGGCGCCGCCCGAGCCACCCTCGCCGATGATCGTGGTGATGATCGGCACCTCGAGTTGCGCCATCTCGAAGATGTTGCGGCCGATGGCCTCGGACTGGCCACGCTCCTCGGCGCCGATCCCGGGGTAGGCGCCCGGCGTGTCGACGAAGGTGAACACCGGCACGCCGAACTTCTCGGCCAGCTTCATCAGGCGCAGCGCCTTGCGGTAGCCCTCCGGGCGCGACATGCCGAAGTTGCGCAGCGCCCGCTCCTTGGTGTCGCGGCCCTTCTGGTGGCCGATCACCATGCAGGCCTGGCCGTTGAAGCGGGCGAGGCCGCCGACGATCGACTGGTCGTCGGCGTAGTGGCGGTCGCCGTGCAGTTCGTGCCAGTCGGTGAACACCTCGGCCACGTAGTCGAGCGTGTAGGGCCGCTGCGGGTGTCTCGCGATCTGCGTGACCTGCCACGGCGTGAGGCTGGAGTAGACGTCCTTGGTGAGCTGCAGGCTCTTCTTGCTCAGCCGCTCGATCTCGTCGGAGATGTCCACTGCCGACTCGCTCTGCACGTAGCGCAGTTCCTCGATCTTGGTCTCGAGGTCGGCGATCGGCTGCTCGAAGTCGAGGAAGTGCCGTTTGTTCATGCGGTCGGGTCCTCCGGGGGATACGCGACGTGGCGCCGGCGGGCTCGGGCGACGGAGCCGCTCAGTACTCCACCGGCAGCGGGTCGAGGCTGCGCCAAATGTACCAAGTGGCCACCGAGCGGTACGGCGCCCAGGCCTCTCCGAGTTCGCGGGCTTCGGCGCGCGAAACCGGCTCGCCGCTGAAGTAGTTGACGCTGATGCCCTTGAGCAGCCCGAGGTCGTCCAGCGGCAGCACGTTGGGCCGCAGCAGGTGGAAGATCAGGAACATCTCGGCGGTCCAGCGCCCGATGCCGCGGATCGCCACCAGCTCGTCGATGATGTCCTCGTCGCCCATCGAGCGCCACTCGTCGACGTGCACGCGACCGTCGTCGAAGTGGCGGGCGAGATCGACGATGTACTCGACCTTGCGCGCCGACAGGCCGGCCTCGCGCATGGCGTCGGTCTGCAGCCCCAGCACGACGGAGGGGTGGAGAGCGCCGCGCTGCGCCTTCGCCAGCTCGGCGAAGCGCTCCCACACCGATTGGGCCGCCTTGACCGAGATCTGCTGGCCGACGATGGAGCGCGCCAGCGTGGTGAAGGCGTCGCCGCGGCTTTGCAGCTTGATGTCGCCGAAGCGCGGGATCAGCTTGCGCAGCACGCGGTCGCGGCGCGACAGGTGCTTGCAGGCCTCGTCCCAGTAGTCGGGCTCGAGGACGACCGGCGGCGCGGCCTTGCGGGAGACGGGCATTCGCGCGAGTCCGTCTTCAGGCGCGGACCCAGGTGGTCCCGGTCGGACCGTCCTTGAGCACGATGCCCTGGGCCGCGAGCTCGGCGCGGATGCGGTCGGCCGAGGCAAAGTCGCGCGCGGCCTTGGCCGCGGCCCGCTCGGCGATGCGCGACTCGACGGCCGCGGCGTCCACCGCCGTGCCCGGCGTGCCCGCTTGCAGGTAGGCGCGCGGCGCCTGCTGCAGCACGCCCAGCGTGCCGCCGAGTGCACGCAGGCACCGATGGCCGCGGTTGACCGCGGCCGCGAGCTCGAACAGCACCGCGATCGCCGCCGGCGTGTTGAAGTCCTCGTCCATGGCCGCCTTGAAGGCCGCGGCGGCCGGGTGCGCCCAGTCGACCGGCTCGCCGGCGGCGGCGTCGCCGAGCCCCGCGGCGTCGAGCGCGGTGTACAGGCGGGTCAGCGCCGCGCGGGCGTCGTCGAGGTTGGCGTCGCTGAAATTGAACGGGCTGCGGTAGTGCGTGCGCAACATGAAGAAGCGCAGCGTCTCGCCGTCGTAGCGGGCCAGCACGTCGCGGATGGTGAAGAAGTTGCCCAGGCTCTTGGACATCTTCTCGTTGTCGACGTTGAGGAAGCCGTTGTGCAGCCAGTAGCGCACGAACGGGCCGCCGCTCGCGCCCTCGCTCTGAGCGATCTCGTTCTCGTGGTGGGGGAAGATCAGGTCCATGCCCCCGCCGTGGATGTCGAACGGCTCGCCGAGCAGCGCGCACGACATCGCCGAGCACTCGATGTGCCAGCCCGGACGCCCGGCGCCGAACGGGCTGGGCCACTTGGCCTCGTCCGGCTCGCTGTCCTTGGCCGCCTTCCACAGGACGAAGTCGAGCGGGTCCTGCTTGCCGTCGCCGACCGCCACGCGCTCGCCGGCGCGCAGCTCGTCGAGCGACTTGCCCGAGAGCTTGCCGTAGCCGGCGAAACGGCGCACGGCGAAGTTGACGTCGCCGTCGGTGGCCCGATACGCGAGTCCGCGCTGCTCCAGGCGACCGATCAGCGACAGCATCTGCGGCACGTACTCGGTCGCGCGCGGCTCGGCATCCGGCGGCTCGATCCCCACCGCCGCGAGATCGCGATGCATGGCGTCGATCATCTGGCCCGTCAGCTCGCGGATCGTGATGCCGCGCTCGACCGCACGCCGGATGATCTTGTCGTCGATGTCGGTGATGTTGCGGACGTAGGTGACCCGGTAGCCC
>JALOSQ010000379.1 GCA_025458335.1 Ideonella sp. | reverse complement strand
ATGATCGAGGCGCAGTGCCCCGAGGCGGAAGTCGTGTGCCTGCACCGGCAGGGCGGATGCCATGCCGATGGCCATCGCGGCGCCGGCCAGCACGGCCTCGGCCACGCGCCGGGCGGCCCACGGGCGCGCGGAGTCCGGCCACGTCGGGCCGGACGTCGGGATCGAGGGGCTCATCGCACCTGCTCCTGAAGACCACGGCATACCCGGCCTGGCGGATGGGCCAGGCAGCAGGCAAGACCGTGCGAAGGAACGCCGTTGGGCAGCGCAAGCGCGGCTCAGCCGCAGCGCATCACCAGCGGGTCGGTCGGGAGGTCAGGCGGAACGGGGAGGGGCGCGCGGCTGCGCCGAACACCAGGCGTGGGCGGTGTGGGGCGCCTGCCAGAAGCGCTCGGGCGGGCCCTCGCGCGCGGCGGTCGGCGCCGGCACGCCGACGGATGCGGGCGGAGGCGCCATGCCATGCGTGCCGAGGGTGCAGTACGGGCAGTGCTCGAGATGCGCGGCCGGCGACGCGGGGCGCTCGGCGTCGGAGCCCGATCCGCTGTCGGCGACCGCCACGAGGCGCATGCCCTGCGCGGTGCAGACCTCGACCCAGGTGGTGTGACCGGCCGACGCAAGCGCATGGGACACCGTGGGGGCCAAGGCAGCGAAGCACAGGGCCACCAGCGCGAGCCACAGCGGAAGGCGTCGACGGGGGTACAGCACGGGCGCGAGGCTACCAGAAAGACGCCGCGGCGAGGCATCGATCGTGGGCCTTCGCGTGACCGGCTCGCCGTGCGGCCAGGCGACTCGACCCGCGTGACCCGCGGGTCAGCGTGCCGACACGTCGATGGGCTCGAGCAGATGGGACGACAGGAACCGCACCAGGTGGGCTGCCTGCGGCACCAGCGCCGCCCGCAGGTCGTGATCGGCCTCCAGCGCCAGCATCGCGCCATGGCGCAGGCGGCCGAGCAGCCGCTCGGCATCGCCGACCGGCACGGTCGAGTCGCGCGTGCCGTGCACGATCAGCACCGGACACGCGATGCGTGCGGCCACGTGCAGCGGCGCGATGTCGTCGAAGCGCGCACCGATCGTGCGCTGGACCTCGTCGAGGATCGCCTCGCCGAGCCAGCGCTGCGGCAGGTGGTGTTCGCGCAGCCAGCGCTGCATCACCTCGCGCGGATGGGCGAACGCCGAGAGGCTGACCACCGCCCGCACGTCCCCGCCGCGCGCAGCCTGCAACAGCACGGCTGCGGCGCCGACCGAGTGCCCGAGCAGTGCCACGCGCGCGAGGTCGAGCCCCGGCTCACGCCGCAGGGCGCCGAGGACGGCGGCGAGGTCGTCGGCGAAGCGCGGCAACGAGGCGAAGTCCTCGTCGCCGCTCTCGCCGTGGCAGGTGGCGTCGCACAACGCGACCGCGAAACCGGCGGTGGCCAGCGGATCGACGATCGGCCACAGCGTCGACGCGTTCGCGCCCCAGCCGTGCAGGGCCACGACCAGCGGCGCGGGCCGATCGCGCGGCGGCAGCGGATGCGCCAGCCATGCGGCCAGCGGCTGGCCCCGCGCGCCGGTCAGGCGCAATCGGGTGACGCGCGCCCGACCGTCGGCGATCAGGCCCTCGGGCGGTGCGTGGCGATGTCGAGGCGGGCGCAGCCCACGCAGCAGGGCCTGGCGCAGCAGGGCGCGAGCCGCGCGTGCCACGATGCCGCTGTCGCGCGGATCGACCTGGTCGGTGCGAGGCGGGCGCGTGCCGGCATCGGCCCGGGGGTCGATCACGCCGTGCCGGGCCTCAGGAGCCGGGCGCGACCACCGGCCAGCCGCGGCGCACCCACTCCGACATCCCGCCATGCACGTAGCGCACGTGACCGTAGCCGCTTTGCCGCAGTGCCTTCAGCGTGGCCGACGAGCGGTTCTGCGTGTTGCAGATGAGCAGGACGGGCTTGGACGGGTCGGCCGGGATCTCGGCCACGCGCTGGCGCAGTTGCGACATCGGCAGCAGCTGGGCACCTAGGGCCACGCCTTTCGCATGCTCGTCGCGTTCGCGGATGTCGATCAGCACTGCGCGCCCGGCCTCGTGGGCGGCCCGCGCCTCGTCGAGCGAGACGACGTCGGGCCCGGTCGGGGGATCTTCACGCGAGCAGCCGGCGGCCAGCGCGAGGGTGCCCAGGCCGAGCAGGGTCGAGAGGGCGTGGCGGCGCGAGTCACTTGCGGGATGGCGGAGCGTCCGGGCAGGCATGGCGCGTATGTATTAGTACAGACTGATATTTTAGCCTGACCAGCACCGCGCGGCACGCGCACGCGGCTCGTGTCACGCCAGGCAGACGCGTTGGGCTCAAGGCCCGAGCCGAATGTGCCGAAACCGACGCACGACCGCGGGGCGGTGCGGCTCGGCGCCGAGCCGTGGCCGGTCCCTAGTGCACTCGCCTGAATCCGCATTTCCGATGGCCATGACGATTCGCTCGCTGCCCTCGATCCTTGCCTGCCTGGTGGCCGTGGCCCTGGCCGCTTGCGCCACCCCCATCGAGCCCGACCCGACCCCCCAGGCCCGCCCAGAGACCGTGGTCGCCGTGGACCATACCGGCACGCTGCTGCGGTTCAACGCTGGCGACCCGGCCCGGATCACGCACCGAGTGCCGGTGCAAGGGCTGCACGCCGGCGAGAACCTGGTCGGTATCGACTACCGCGTGGCCCGCGGCGTTTTGTTCGCGCTCTCCTCGGGCGGGCGCCTGTACACGCTCGATGTGGGGACGGGCCGGCTGGTGCCGGTGGGCAGCGCAGGCCCGGTGCCGCTGC
>JALOSQ010000076.1 GCA_025458335.1 Ideonella sp. | reverse complement strand
CGACCTCGACGCCGAGCACGAGCCGCTCGCCGCGCTCGGCCTTGCTGCGCGGGTCGAGCCACAGGCGGTGCCGGCGCGCCCAGGCCCCGGCCACCTCGATCAACCCGCCGAGCGGACCCGAGACGAGCTCGAACTCGACCTCGCACACGGGCCATTCGCGCTCGCCGGCCCGGATCGCGCCCTCGTCGAGCGCGATCTCCACCACCGCGCCGTGTGCCCGCACGCGCCGGGCCGTGCGCCGCACATCGACGTGATAGCTGGGCTGCAGGGCGGCGGCCGAGTCGCCGAGCGCCTGCCGCAGCGCCGCGGCCACCGGCTCGGCGACGTCGTGCAGGTCGAGCCGCACGCCCGCGGGCGCCTGGCGCCCCGGCAGCGGCACCTCGTGCTCGAGCCGCCCGACCAGGCCCGGCCCGGCCGCCTTGACGGTCTGCACCCAGTGGGTCCCCTCGCGCCGCACGCGCAGCGCCATCTGCGCCGTGGCCAGCGCGCGGTCGGGGGTGTCGTAGTAGCAGGCCTGCAGCCGCTGGGTCCGCGCGGTCGACGTGGCGAGTGCGCGGCGCAGGCGTCCCAGCTGCGAGGCCGGAACCCGGAACTTCAGTTCGGTCTCGATCATGACGGAATCGTGTCAGAGCCGGCCGGCGTGCTTGATGACACTGCCCCCGCGCGGCCGTGGCGCACCGAGTCGGTGCGGCGCCGATACCACAGCCGCGGCCTGGCCGGCCGTGCCCGGGACAGGCGCGACCGGCTCATCCGCCCGGCAGCTCGGGCCGCGCCTCAGCGGCTGGGGCCGCCGGCCTCGGTCACCCGAGGATCGGGCAGGGTCTCGGTGCGCAGCACGCGGCCCGTCTCGTCGAAGGTCACGGCGAACACCCTGGCGTCCTGGCCGTCGAGGAAGCGCCAGTCCCAGGCCTCCTCGCGCCGGAGTTCGTAGCGCTGGGTCCGGCCCGGCCGGCCGATCAGGCGGCGCACCTGCGCCTGGTCCATGCCCGGCGTGATGCGGGCGAAGACGTCGGGCCGCAGCACCTGCCGCAGCGCGCTCATGCGGCCGTCGGCGCCGATCGAGATCATGTAGGCCGTCTGGCCCTCGGGCTGCCGGGTGTACTCGAGCGTGCGGGCCCCGCCGCCATCGTCGTGGATGGCGGCGGGCTCGCCGAACTGGCGGCGCACGTCGGCCTCGGTCGCGACGCCCTCCTCGAGCTTCTCGATGCGCTTGGCGTCGCATCCGACCAGCAGGGCGAGGCCGGGCAGCGCCGCGAACGCCGCCACCCACGACAACCACCGTCGGCGATCGGTCCCGGCGGCGGCACCGCGGGGCGGGCGGGGTGTCAGGCTGGGCATGGGAGCGGCTCCGTAGAATCGGGAGGTCGACTGTAGGCCGGCGCGCCAAGGGCGCCGACCCCGGTCCGGAGACCCGCCATGCCCCTGTTCTGGAAGCCGTACAAATCCGACGTCACGCAGTTCATCGACGAGCTCAAGGCCCGCCGCCCGACCCTCGAACAGGAGCAGAAGGCCGGCCGCGCCCTGCTCTGGGACCGCGACCTGGATGCCGACCAGCAGGCCGAGTACGAGGCCGCGCGCGTCCCGCAGCAGCCCTACGTCTACCAGACCGCGCCCAAGTGAGGGCGCGCGCGTGACCCTCCCGGCCGACGCCGCCCCGCCGGTCGTCCTTCCCGCCGCCCCGCCCGACGCCGCGGGCCCCGCCGACCCGAGCCCCGCCGTGGTGGACCAGGTCGCCGTCGCCCGCCTGTACGGCGAGCCGCTGTTCGCGCTGCCGCAGGACCTCTACATCCCGCCCGACGCGCTCGAGGTGTTCCTCGAGGCTTTCGAAGGGCCGATGGACCTGCTGCTCTACCTGATCCGCAAGCAGAACTTCAACATCCTCGACATCCCGCTGGCCGACGTGACGCGCCAGTACCTGGCCTACGTCGAGCAGATCCGCCGGAGCAACCTGGAGCTCGCCAGCGAGTACCTGCTGATGGCGGCGATGCTCATCGAGATCAAGTCGCGCATGCTGCTGCCGCCGCGCAAGACGGCCGACGGCGCCGAGCCCGAGGACCCGCGGGCCGAGCTGGTGCGCCGCCTGCTCGAGTACGAGCAGATGAAGCTGGCCGCGGCCAAGCTCGACGCGCTGCCGCTGCTCGGCCGCGACTTCCAGCGCGTGCAGGTGACCTTCGATCCGTCGCTGGCGCCGCGCCTGCCCGAGGTGAGCGTGCACGACCTGCGCGAGGCCTGGGCCGAGATCCTGCAGCGCGCCAGGCTCGTGCAGCACCACACCATCACCCGCGAGCAGCTGAGCGTGCGCGAGTACATGAGCCACGTGCTGCGGCGCCTGCAAGGGCGGCGCTTCGTGGAGTTCGAGGACCTGTTCGAGGTCGGGCACGGATCACCGGTGGTGGTGGTGACCTTCATCGCGCTGCTCGAGCTCGCGCGCGAGTCGCTGATCGAGATCACGCAGGCCGAGGCCTTCGCGCCGATCTACGTCCGGCTGACCTACCAGCCGACCTGAGCGGCCGGACGCGTCCGGGGCGGCGCCCGGCGGGAGCCGCCGCCGGGCTATGCGCCGCGGCCGCCGAGCTTGAAGCCGATCAGCGCGCGCAGCCGCTGCGGCACCACCGGCTTGACCAGCAGATGGAAGCGGCCCGCGTGCGCCTGCGACTCGAGTTCGGACATGGTGCTGCCCGTGACCACGATCACCGGCAGCGAGCGGCCGAAGCGCTCGCGCCAGGCCTCGATCACCTCCAGCCCGTTGCGCACGCCCTCGAGCCGGTAGTCGACGATCAGCAGGTCGGGCGCGGCGCGGTCCGGGGTCAGCGCGGCGAGCGCGCCGGCCGCCGAGTCGTGCAGCTCGACCTCGGCCTCCCAGCCACGCAGCAGCACGTCGAGCGCGCCGCGCACGGCCGCGTCGTCCTCGACCACCACCAGCCGGCGCCCGCGCAACGACAGCGCCGTGCCGGCGAGCGCCGCGGCCGGCGCGCTGCCGCCCCGCGGCGGCCGGCCCACCGGCAGGTCGAATCCGAACACCGAGCCGCGACCCGGCACCGAGCGCAGCCGCACCGGCGCGTCGATCAGCGCCGAGAGGCGCCGCACGATGGCCAGGCCCAGGCCCAGCCCCTTGCGCTCGCGCGGGCCCGGCACGGCCGTCGGCGCGAGCTGCACGAACTCGTCGAAGATGCGCGGCTGGTCCTGCGGGGCAATGCCCGGGCCGGTGTCCCAGACCTCCAGGCGCAGGCGCTCGCCGCGGCGCCGGCAGCTGACCAGCACGCCGCCGTCGTCGGTGTAGCGGATCGCGTTGGCCAGCAGGTTGCGCAGGATGCGCTCGACCAGCAGCGGGTCGGCATGACCGAAGTGCCCGTGCCCGCGAAAGCGCAGCGCCAGGCCCTTCTCGAAGGCCACCGGCTCGTGGTGCAGCGCCAGCCGGCGGAACAGCTCGCCGACCGAGAAGTGCTCGGGCCGCACGTCGACGCCGCCGTTGTCGATGCGCGTGAGGTCGAGCAGCTCCGAGAACAGGCCTTCGAGCGCGTCGACCGACGCATTGATGCTCGCGACCAGCTGCATGGTCGAGTCGTCGTGGCGGCGCTGGCGCAGCGCCTCGGCGAACAAGCCGAGGGCATGCAGCGGCTGGCGCAGGTCGTGGCTGGCCGCGGCGAAGAACTGCGTCTTGGCGCGATTGGCGACCTCGGCGACCTTGCGCGCCTCGTCGGCGGCCAGCCGTGCCGCCTCGCTGGCCTGCTTCTCCTCGCGCAGCTGCGCGGCCAGCCGGTCGGACTCGAGCTTGAGCCCGATCGCCCGCTCGAGCGCCTGCCGGTAGTTGCGCGCCAGCGCCGAGGTGAGCGTGAAGATCAGCAGCAGGATGCCCGCGAGCTCCCAGCTCTGCCGCGTGCCGTCGAGCGCGACGCGCGAGATCAGCGGCACGAAGCACAGCGCGGCGAAGGCCAGGAAGACGCGCGGCTGCGTGGCCAGCACGGGCACCGCGGCCACGCAGAAGGTGTAGACGGTGATCACGAGCGCGATCTGCGCGTTGCCGTCGCCGCGGCCGTAGAACACCCAGGCCGTCGCGCCCCACAGCGCGCCCGACACGAGCGTGCCGGCGTTCCACAGCACCCGCCACCGGCGCCACTCGTCGAGCGAGCGCGGGGTCGCGCGGGCAAAGCGCACGGCCATCAGCCCGCGCGCCGACATCATCGCCAGGAAGGCCAGCAGCCACGGTGCGAACACCGCCAGGGGTGTCGCGCGCGCGAACAGCAGGCTCACCACGCCCACGCCGGCCACGTTGCCGGCCAGGGTCGCGGGCATGTAGTCGAAGGCGCTGCGGACCTCGTCGGGCAGCGCGGCGTCGCGGTCGATGGCGCTCATCGGGTCGCGATGATCGCCGATCGGGCCGCGGCCATCGCCAGGCTGCACGCCGTCGCCCGGGGCCGGCCGACGGCCAGGCCGGCCGGCGGGCTCACCGCTGCGTGGTGCGCCAGCCGCCGGCCGGCGCCTGCCCCTGCTGGGTCATCTGGCTGACCGCCAGCACCGCCTGGGTGCGCGAGCTCACGCCCAGGGCGCGCAGAACGGCCGCCACGTGGTCCTTGACCGTCTCCACCGAGAGGTTCAGCTCGCGGGCGATGACCTTGTTGGGCTTGCCTTGCAGCAGCAGTGCCAGCACGTCGCGCTGGCGCCGCGTGATGCCCAGCGACTCCAGCGCCGCCGTGGTCTGGAAGCCGCTCTGCGCCGCGGCCTGCGCGATGCCCGAGGGTGGTGCGGGTGCGGTCGCCGGGGCACTGCCCGGGGTCAGCGTCATCGTGGGCACGTAGATGCCCCCGGACATCACGACGCGCAGCGCCTCCACCAGGGTCTCGGTGGTCGCGCGCTTGGGCACGAATCCCATCGCGCCCTGATCGACCGCCCGGATCACGTCGCTCGCGCGGTCCGAGGCCGACAGCACCACGACCGGCAACGAGGGGTAGAGCTGGCGGAACTCGCTGAGCACGTCGAAGCCGTCGGCGTCGCCCAGGGCGAGGTCGAGCAGCACGAGGTCGAAGTCGTGCTGCGCGGCCAGCACCTCGCGGGCGGCACGCGCCGAGCCGGCGCCGGTGACGCTGACCGCGGCGTCGAGCGCCTGGATCACGCTTTGCAGCGCCGACAGGATCAGCGGATGGTCGTCGATCAGCAGGACTTTCATGGCCGTCTCGGGGCAAGGCGGAGCACCTGCGGGGTCTGTCGGCGCTTTGCCGCCGCGCCTGAAGGCCTCGTGGTCGTGGCCCGATGCGAACGGCGGTTCGATTTCACGCCGGCACGACGCGGCTCACCGGTATCGCCGGCTCACCGACTCGGCCACGCAAACCGGCTTGGGCGAGCCTTCGAGCTCCACCGTCACCTCGACGATCATCTGCGCGCCTCCGTCGATCGGCTCGAAGCCGAGCAGCTTGAAGTGG
Organism: Ideonella sp.; assembly: GCA_025458335.1. Classification (GTDB taxonomy): domain Bacteria; phylum Pseudomonadota; class Gammaproteobacteria; order Burkholderiales; family Burkholderiaceae_C; genus JAIYCR01. The sequence continues at coordinate 4,311 of JALOSQ010000076.1, read as the reverse complement.
CCGCGCACCCGCGAGCCCGACGGCACCGGCGCCGGGAAGCGCACGCGGTTGAGCCCGTAGTTCACGCCCATGCGCACGTCGCGGATCGCGAAGCCGGTCTCGAACATCGCCGGCAACAGGCTCAGCGTGAGAAAGCCGTGCGCGATCGTGCGGCCGAAGGGGCCGGCGGCGGCCTTCTCGTGGTCGAGGTGGATCCACTGGAAGTCCCCGGTGGCCTCGGCGAAGCGCCGGATGCGCTCCTGGTCGATGGTGATCCAGTCGCTCGTGCCGAGGGTCTGGCCCACGCAGCCGGCAAGGTCGTCGAGGCGTTCGAAGGTCTTCATGGGATCGGGCCGCGGGCGGCCTCGGGTTCAGCGCTCGACCCAGTCGAGCAGGGGTTGCCACTGGGCGAGGTCGCGCTCGACACGGCTCGGCGCCACGTCCCACAGCGACAGGCCGCGCGCGGCGATGTGCACGTAGTTCTGGGTGTCGCGCAGCAGCCCGAGCAGGGGCACGGGCAGTGTGCCCAGGAAGTTCGTGAGCTGCCCCGCCGAGATGCCGCCCTCGCGGGCGCGCATGCCGACCACGGCGATGTCGACGCCGTCGTGGCGGCGCCGCTCGAGCAGCGACAGGATGAACGGGTGCGTGGCGTGGATGTCGAAGATGCTGGGCTGCAGCGGCACCAGCACCTTGTCGACCAGGCGCATCACCTCGTCGAGCTTCTTGCCATGCAGGCCGGCGGGCGTGTCGAGCACGACGTGGGTGGTGCCCTTGGGCGGGCGTGCGATGTGGTCGTGCGCGATGTCCCAGGTGGCCACCGGCGGCGCGCCCCCCGGGCGCAGCGACAGCCAGGTGCGCGAGGACTGCTGGCGGTCGACGTCACCGAGCATCACCGCATGCCCGCGCGAGGCGAAGTAGCCGGCGAGGTTGGTGGCGAGCGTGCTCTTGCCCACGCCCCCCTTGGGATTGGCCACGGCGATCACCGGCATCGACCGAACTCCTCCTGTGCTGGCCGGCGGCTTCGACCGGCCCGACGCGGCTGCCGGCGAGGCGGCAGCCAACCGTTTCGGGTATTGTGAACGACCGATGCCGACCGAATCCCCCGCCGCCACGCCCCCGACGTCCCCCGCCGCTGCGGCTTCCGCGCCGGGGGCTGCCTTGGCGGCCCGGGGTCCATCGCGGCAGGTGCTGGTGCTGGTGGCCCACCCGCAGATGGAGTTGTCCCGCGCCAACCGCGGCCTGATGAACGCGGCGGCGCGCCTGCCCCCCGCGGGCGAAGCCGGCGCCGTGGTGCGCGTGCGCGACCTGTACGCGCTCTACCCCGACTACGTCATCGACGTGGACCGCGAGCGAGCGGCGCTGCTGGAGGCCGACCTGGTCGTGTGGCAGCACCCGATCCACTGGTACGGCCCCACGCCGCTGCTCAAGCTGTGGATGGACGACGTGCTCGGCTTCGGATGGGCCTACGGGCCGGGCGGCACGGCCCTCCAGGGCAAGGACCTGTGGGTGGTGCTGACCACCGGCGGTCCCGAGCCCTCGTACCAACCCGACGGCTACAACCGCTACCCCTTCGACACCTTCCTGCCGCCCTACGAGCAGACGGCGGCCCTGTGCGGCATGCGCTTCCTGCCGCCGCTGGTGATCCACGGCGCGCATCGCCTGAGCGTGAACGACATCGAGGCACGGGCCGAGGCCTATGCCCAGCGGCTGCGCGCCTATCCGGGCTGGCCCGAACTCACGAACACGAGCACCACGGAACGACGCGTGCCCAACGTCCCGTCGGACGCGCGGCGCGCCGGCGTGGTCGAGATCCCGGCCTTTCCCCGCACCACGGCGGGGCCGGAGGCGACGACCCCGGCAAGAGGGTGACCTGCCGGCCGAACGGGCCAGGCAGGCGACTGGAGGAACGCCATGGAAGACGGCAACTGGCTGAGCGCCAGTCTCATCTACCTCGCCGCGGCCGTGGCCGCGGTGCCCCTGGCCAAGGCGCTCGGCCTCGGCTCGGTGATCGGCTACCTGATCGCGGGCATCGCGATCGGGCCCTGGGGCCTGGGCCTGGTGACCGACCCGGCGCAGATCCTCGGCTTTGCCGAATTCGGGGTGGTCATCATGCTGTTCCTGGTCGGCCTCGAGCTCGACCCGGCTCGGCTGTGGCGGCTGCGCGCGCCGATCTTCGGCTGGGGCACGGTGCAGGTGGTGGCCAGCACGGTGGTGATGACCGGCGTGGGCCTCGCCTTCGGGCTGGCGTGGCCGCTGGCGCTGGCCGGGGCACTGGGGCTGGCGATGTCGTCGACGGCAATCGGGTTGTCGGTGCTCAACGAGCGCGGCGCGCTGCCCACCACCGCGGGCCAGGGCGTGCTCAGCGTCTCCTTGTTCCAGGACATCTCGGCCATCCCGATCCTGGCCGCGTTCCCGCTGCTGGGCGCTGCGGTGGCCGGCGCCGCCACGACCGACACCGGGGGCTCGACCGGCTGGCGCGGCGCACTGCTGGCCGTGGCCGTGATCCTCGCGATCGTGCTGGGCGGCCGGCTGCTGCTGCGGCCCGCCCTGCGCTGGATCGCGCGCAGCGAGACGCCGGAGATCTTCACCGCCGCGTCGCTGCTGCTCGTCGTTGCCACGGCGGCACTGATGCAGTCGGTGGGCCTGTCGATGGCGCTCGGCGCGTTCCTCGCCGGCGTGCTGCTGGCCGAGAGCGAGTACCGGCGGGAGCTCGAGACCGACCTGGAGCCGTTCAAGGGCCTGCTGCTCGGCCTGTTCTTCATGGCCGTGGGCATGAGCATCGACTTCGCGGTGGTGCTGGCCAATGCGGGGCTCATCGCCGCCGTGGTGGCCGGGTTCCTCGTGGCCAAGGCCGTGGTGGTGGTGGTCATGGCGCGCTTCATGGGCATCCCGGTGCTGGAGCGGCCGCTGTTCGTGGTGCTCCTGGCGCAGGGGGGCGAGTTCGGCTTCGTCGTGTTCGGCGCCGCGCAGCAGTCCGGCTTGCTCAGTGGAGACCAGTCCAGCGTGCTGGTGGCCGCGGTGACCGTGTCGATGCTGCTCACGCCGCTGCTGCTGGTGGCGGGGGACCGCCTGCTGGTGCCGTGGCTGCAGCGGCACCGGCCATCGGGGCCCCGCCCGGCCGAACTGGCCGAGCCGCAGGACGCGCCGATCATCATCGCCGGCTGCGGTCGATACGGGCAGATCGTCGCGCGGCTCCTCTACGCCAACGGGCTGTCGGCCACGGTGCTCGACCACAACGCCGACGCGATCGAGGGCCTGCGCGCCTTCGGATGGAAGATCCACTTCGGCGACGCCGGCCGGCTCGACCTGCTGCGGATGGCCGGTGCCGACCGGGCGCGCGTGTTCGTGCTGGCGATCGACGGTGTCGAGCAAAGCGTGGAAGTGGCCAAGCTGGTGCGCGAGCACTTCCCGCACCTGACCATCGTGGCGCGGGCGCGCAACGTGGACCACTATTTCCAGCTCAAGGCGCTGGGTGTCGAGCACATCGAGCGCGAGACGCTCGACTCGGCACTGATGAGCGGGCGCAGCGTGCTCGAGGTGATGGGCTGGGAGCGCCACCTGGCGCGCACCCTGGCGATGCGGTTCCGCCGCCACAGCCTGGAGCTGCTGGGTGCGATGGCGCCCCACCAGTCCAGCGCCGACCGCAAGAAGCTGATCGCGGTGTCCAAGCTCGGTCGCCAGCAGATCGAGGAAACCTTCGCCCGCGATCGCGCCGCCGCCCAGGATCGGCGGGAGCACGGGCGCTGGACCCCGCCGGCCTGAGCAACGCCGCCTCGGTGGCGTGAGCGAGGCGACCCTCTGGCCGGCGTCGGGTCGCCCCGCCGACCCGAGCGGGGCAACTCCCGTCACGACGCATCCCTGACCGCGCACCGGGATGTCGGCACAGTGGTCTAATTCGCTATTGCAAATGCATGTGCATTCGCCGGCCGCGACGACCCGATGGAACGACAAACCCGACAGCGACACGCTGTCCTGCAGGCATTGCGCACGAGTGGGCGCTCGCTCAGCCCGATCGAGATCGTCTCGATCGCGCAGCGCGAGGTCCCGACGCTGAGCCTGTCGACGGTCTATCGGCAGCTGAAGGCGCTGGTCGGTGACGGCCAGGTCGTGCCTGTGGCGCTCCCCGGGCAGCCCCCGCGCTTCGAGATGCCGCCGCAGGCCGACTGCCCAACCGACTGCGACGCCCATGGGCCTCACCGCCACGACGAGCACGGCCACGTCGCATTCGGTCACGCCGCGCACCGGCACCACTTTCATTGCACGGCCTGCGACCAGGTGTTCCCGATCGACGCCTGTCCGGGCGGCATCGAGCAACTGGTGCCGCCGGGTTGG
>JALOSQ010000378.1 GCA_025458335.1 Ideonella sp. | reverse complement strand
GGTGTGCAACGACGCGATCCAGCCGGTCGCGTCGCGCTCGACGTGCCGGCAGGTCGTGCGCGTCAGCACCTCGGCGCCGTGCTCGGCCGCATCGAGCGCATTCAGCACCACGAGTCGGGCGTCATCGACCCAGCCGTCGGAGTAGGCGAACCCACGGGCGAACCGCTCGTGCAGCACCTGCCCGGCGGGGTGCTGGCGAAGGTCGACCGCCGCCGAGGCGGGCAGGACCTCGCGCCGCGCCAGGTGGTCGTACAGGAAGAGGCCGGCGCGGATCATCCAGGCGGGCCGCAGCCCGGCGTCGTGCGGCATCACGAAGCGCAGCGGCCACATGATGTGCGGAGCGGCGCGCAGCAGCACCTCGCGCTCGGCCAGCGCCTTGCGCACCAGCGAGAACTCGCGGTACTCCAGGTAGCGCAGGCCGCCGTGGATCAGCTTGGTCGAGGCGCCCGAGGTGTGCGAGGCGAGGTCGTGCTGCTCGACCAGCAGCACGCGCGCCCCTCGTCCGGCCAGGTCGCGCGCGATGCCGGCGCCGTTGACGCCGCCGCCGACGACGAGCACGTCGAACGCCGGGTCGGCTCCCTGCGAGGCGGTCCGTTCGGGCGGGATGGGGGATCGGGTGGCGGCGTCAGTCGGCACGGCGGGGTCGGGCAGCATCGGGTTTGCGGCGCGGGCAGACCCGCGCGATATCCAGCATGGCAGGGGCCGGTGGCGGCGCTACGCTGCAAGGCGATCCGGCTTCCGAGACCGCCGATGACCCGCGCCCGCCACTTGCTCGCCCTGGACCAGGGCACCTCCAGTTCGCGCAGCATTGTGTTCGACGTCGAAGGCCGCGTGGTCGCCATGGCCCAGCGGGAGTTCGCGCAGCACTACCCGCAACCCGGCTGGGTCGAGCATGACCCGATGGAGATCTGGGCCTCCCAGCTGGCCACGGCGCGGGAGGCCCTGGCGCGCGCCGGCCTCGCGGCGGCCGACGTGGCCGCGCTGGGCATCACCAACCAGCGCGAGACCACGGTGCTGTGGGAGCGTGCCGGGGGCCGGCCGCTGGCACGCGCGATCGTCTGGCAGGACCGGCGCACCGCACCGGCGTGCGAGGCGCTGAAGGCCGCCGGTTGGGCCGACCGCGTCCGCGAACGCACCGGCCTGGTCATCGATCCGTACTTCTCGGGCACCAAGCTCGCCTGGTTGCTGCATCACCTGCCGGGGGCCCGCGAGCGGGCCCGGCGCGGCGAGCTGTGCTTCGGCACCGTCGACAGCTGGCTGCTGTGGCAGCTGACCGGCGGCCGGGTACATGCCACCGACGTCAGCAACGCCTCGCGCACGATGCTGTGGAACATCCGGCAGGACCGCTGGGACGACGAGATCCTCGACGCCCTGGGCATACCGCCCGAGGTCCTGCCGGCCGTGCACCCCTCCAGCCATGCGTTCGGCGAGACCCTGCCCGAGGTGCTCGGCGGTGCGGTGGCGATCGGTGGCATCGCCGGCGACCAGCAGGCTGCCCTGTTCGGGCAGGCCGGATTCCGGCCCGGCATCGCCAAGAACACCTACGGCACCGGCTGCTTCCTGCTGATGCACACCGGCGATCGGTTCGAGGCCAGCGCCAACGGGCTGGTCACCACGCGCGCGGCGCAGGCGGGCGCCACCCCACAGTACGCGCTCGAGGGCAGCGTGTTCATCGGCGGTGCCGTGGTGCAGTGGCTGCGCGACGGCCTGCACGCGATCCGAGCCAGCGGCGAGGTCGAGGCGCTGGCGCGCAGCGTGCCGGATGCCGGGGGCGTGATCGTCGTGCCGGCGTTCACCGGGCTCGGGGCGCCGTACTGGAACGCCGAGGCGCGGGGCACGATCGTCGGGCTCACGCGCGGCAGCACCGTGGCGCACATCGCGAGAGCCGCGCTGGAGAGCATCGCCTACCAGAGCGCGGCGCTGCTGCAGGCGATGAGCCGCGACGCGGTGGCCGCCGGCGGTGCGCCGGTGTCGGAGCTGCGCGTCGACGGCGGCGCCTGCGTGAACGACCTGCTGATGCAGTTCCAGGCCGACCTGCTGGGCATCCCCGTCCTGCGTCCGCGCGCGGTCGAGACCACGGCGCTCGGCGCCGCGTGGCTTGCCGGACTGTCCGTGGGCACCTGGCCCGACGAGGCGGCCCTGGCCGCGCAGTGGCGCCTGGAACGGCGCTTCGAGCCCACGATGCCGCGCGAACGAGCAGAGAACCTGATGCAGGGCTGGGAGCGTGCGGTGCGTCAGACGCTCGCGCCTTGATGCGGCCCCTCCGGGGGGCCGTCGGGGCCCTCAGGCGCCGACGTAGATGTCGGTGTCCGGCAGCAACCGCCGCAAGGCGTCGAAGGTCAGCTCGGCCACCTCGCGGGCGTGGCAGCCCAGACCCGACTGAAGCCGCACGAACGCCTCGCCGTCGAGCAGGTCGATCGAGCGCAGCCACTCGCCGTCCTGGACCGGACGCCCGAACTCGGCGTCGATCGCCGGATGCAGGCGGTCGAGCAGGCGACCGATCTTCTCGGCCGGCCCGTGCAGCTCGGGCGGGATCACGAATGCCGGCCC
>JALOSQ010000075.1 GCA_025458335.1 Ideonella sp. | reverse complement strand
GGCGTTGCGGCCGGCCTGCTGGCCAGCCGGCTCGGCCGTCCGGCCGCGCCGACACGTCGGGCGTGGCACCAGACCTGGGCGGTCATGGGCGCGATGGGCGTCGTCGGCCTGCTTGCGTGGTGGATCACGCCCTCGCCCGAACGCCTGCCGGCCCTGCTGGGCCACTCGTGGGCCTTGTGCCCGTGGGCCGTGCTCGGACTGTCGCTGCCCGCGCTGGCCGCCATGCTGTGGGCCATGCGCGGCCTGGCGCCCACGCGGCCGCGCCTCGCGGGTTTCGCGGCCGGGCTGCTGGCGGGGTCGGCCGGTGCGGCCGGCTACTCGCTCGGCTGCACCGAGGAGTCTCTGGCGTTCGTCGCGGTCTGGTACACGGCGGGCATGGCGCTCACCGCAGGGCTCGGGGCGCTGCTGGGTCCGCGTCTGCTGCGTTGGTGAGCCGGCCGCGCAGTGGCAGCCGCTGGGCATCCGGATCCAGCAGTCGTCAGCCGCGAACGTCGTTGAGCTTCCAGTCGTAGTCCAGGAAGGCGATGCCCGCCTGCTGAGCCCGGATGCGTTCGCGATCGGCCGGCGCGTCGGCCAGCACGTCGGCATAGCGCGCCAGGAAGGCCGGCAGCGACGGGATGCCACGGTGGCCCAGGCGGAAGTCCTCGCCGAACCAGTCGAAGATCTTCGAGACCTCGAGTCGGCTGCGCTGAGGGTTGTAGCGGTTGCGCGTGCGGTCGCTCATGAAGCGCAGCGCCTGCTCGTCGAGCTGCGCGTCGAGCCGCTCGGCGGTGAAGGCCTCCTCGCGCAACGCCGGGCAGCCGATGCTGGCGCAGTTGACGCCGAAGTGCACGCGCGGGTCGTCGTAGCGCCCGCGCCGGCGCAGCATCTCGTGCTCGATGTCGTCCAGCGAGACCTTGCCGCCCAGCAGCGGCACCCACCTGGGCTTCCAGGGCGTTTCGAACAGGCGTCCCAGGTCCTTGATCGAGGCCAGGTCGGGATAGCGCGTGAGGATCAGCTCGACCGTGAAGGCGTTGTATGCATTGATCAGGAACGCCTGCTGCTGCGACCGGCTGAAGCCCGCGAAGGCCCCCTCCGTCACCGCCGACATCGACTCGAGCACGGCCTTGAGTGCCGCACGGTCGGCAGCGAATCCGGCATACCGGACCTGCGAGGCCTGCCCGCCGCGCAGCGCCACCACATGCCGTCGCAACAGGGCGGTCCAGGCGGCGTAGCCGTGGTCGAACGCCGGCTGGGCCCGCAGTGCCGGGGCGCCGATGGCCAGGGCGCCCAAGGCAAGAAAGGCACGACGAGCGTGGTGGATCAACGGGGGTTCACCGGACATGTCGGGCAGGCGATTCGCGCGTTCAGGGCTTCTTCGCCTTGGCCTCGGCGACCATCTTCGCGAGTTCCTCGCCGCTCTTGTAGTGGGGCACGCGGAACACGAGGCGCTTGCCACGCTGCCAGAAGCTGTTGGTGCCCGACACCTCGCCGGCCCAGTACTCGTTGGCCAGCTTCAGGTTGCCGGGCACGTCGAGCTCGAACGCGTCCTTGGAGGCCTGGCCGCCGAAGATGTAGAGCTTGCCGTCGATCATGCTCCAGCTGTCGGCGTCGCCGCCCCAGGGGATCGCGTAGGTGATGCCGTTCGTGCAGTAGCCGCCGAACTGGGGCAGGTACTTCTTCGGGTCCGCGTCGAACAGGGCCTTGTGCTCGGCACTGGCGAAGCGGAAGGTCACGCCCTCGTGCACGCTGCGGAACTGGGGCGACCCCTGGGTGAAGCGGCCCTGCGTGAAGTAGGCGACGACGTCCGCGCCCTTGAGCATCAGGCGTGCGTCGGCACCGTCGGCCACGGCGTTGACCGGCCGCAGCGAGCCGGACGGGTTCTGGGCGCCCATCGACGAGCAGCCGGCGACGGCGATGGCGAGCACGCCGATGGCGGCGAGGCGGGACAGGCGATGCGTCAGGGGAGTCATGGAGGGGTCGATCCGGTCAGGGGGTCAATGAAGGGGCCCAGTCGTCGTGGCGTTCCACGGTGTTCGGCGCCGTCGAGGTGTCGAGGCACGGGGCCGGCCAGCCGAGCAGTGCGCTGGCCCGACGCGCGCGTGCGTCGAGGTCCACGCGGTCGCGGGCGCCGAGGTGGACGATGCCGAAGCGGTGGTTGCCGGTCCACTTGAAGTCGCGCTCGAGCGCGTGGCCCGACTTGGGCATCGTGAACAGCAGGCCGTCGGGGAACTCGCGTGCGAACGCCTGGCACCGGGCCAGGCCCGGCATCGGGGGCACGTCGAGAGGGTCGAAGCTGCGGTAGACCAGGCTCGACGCGATCCCGGCCGTGGGGCTGCCGCGGGGGACCGCGAGTGGGTCCTCGCCGAGGGCGAGCGCCACGGCCATGGCGTGCGGGTCGGTGCCCAGGGTACGCCGGTACAGGTCGCCGAACTGCGAGGCCAGGCGCGGGTTGCACTCGATGACGCTCAGGCGGTCCGTCGCCGGGTCGTGAAAGAACTCGAGGTTGAAGAAGCCGTGCCGGTAGCCGATCGCCCCGAGGAAGCGGCGGGCCACGTCGAGCGCGCGCGACTGAACCTCGGGCGCGAGCCGGCTGGGCGTGTCCCAGCGCATGAAGGCGCGCGTGCCGGGGTACATCACCGCGTCGACCACGCCCAGCGCGTGCACCTCGCCGTCGGCAACCCAGCCGTCGAGGTTGTACTGCGGCACGTGCAGCGGCACCGGCTCCTCGAGCAGCATGCGATGGGCGCTGCCGGCCTCGGGCAGGCGGTGGCGGCATACACGGTCGAACGGCTCGACCAGGTGCCGGATCACCCACAGCTCCCGGGCCGAGAAGCGCGTGTGCGCCTGCAGTTCGTCGCGCCGGTTAGGATCGACTCCGGCGTGGCACCCGGCAGGCCGAGCGACTCGGCCACCAGCGCGGCGGCCAGCGCCCCGAAGTGCTCCTGGTGCGACACGACCCCGCGCCAGCCCAGCGCACGCCCCCGGCGCGCCTGGCGTCGGGCAAAGCGGACGGGGTCGTAGAACACCAGGCCGGTGTTGCTCGGGAACGAGAACAGGTCGAACCCCGCCGTGTCGAACCGGGCGGCACCGGCCGCCGCAAGGCGGTCGAGCGCCTCGCGGTCCCAGTCGTGGGCAAACAGCCAGCCCAGGCGCGGCCGCGTCACCGACCGCTCCGAGGCGACGAGACCGGGACGATCGAGGCATGCAGCCCCGGCGCGAATCGAGCCACGGCGACCCGCACCGCCAGCGGCAGGAGCATCAGCGCAGCCAGGGCTGCCAGCACGGGCGGGGCCAGCAGGTCGCGCCAGCTCACTGCATGACCCAGTTCGGCGCCAATCCAGGCGTACAGCGCACTGCCGGCGAACATGCCGGCGGCGCTGGCCCCGAAGAAGCGCGCGGTCGACAGCCGGGTGAGTCCCAGCAGGGGGTTGAGCACGGGATACGGGATCAGGGGTGCGAGCCGCAGCCAGAACACGAAGAGGCCACCGTGGCGGTCGAGCACCGTCTCGAGCCGGTGCAAGCGATGGCCCCAGCGCCGCTGGACCGTGTCGCGGCCGACATGCCTCGCGGTCAGGAATGCGAGCGTTGCGCCGACGGTCGAGGCCAGCGTCACGAGCAGGGCGCCGCCCACCCACCCCCACCACGCGCCGGCCGCCAACGCGAGCACGCTGCAGCCCGGCAGGGGCACCGCCGCCATCACGGTGAAGACCAGGAAGAAGCCGACCCCGAACAGCCACGGATGGTGCCGCTGCCAGGCGGCCGCCTGCTCGAGCATGGCGCCGAGCGTCGCGGGCGTGTCGCTGCCCAGGCGGGCGACGTCGATGGCGGCCGTGCCGGTGGCCAGACCCTCGGAGACCAGCGCGATGCACACGGCCAGGCAGGCAAGCAGGCCGCCGGCGGACACGCCGGCCAGGATCAGCGGCCAGCGGAACAGAGGCGGCCGGCGAAGGACCGGTCGAAGGGTGCGCGGGACGGACATCGAGGGCAGGGTCGTCGGCGCGGGTGCGATGGTTACAGCCGGTCGGGCCCCGGTCTCATCCCACGATCGAAGCCCAATGCTTGACGGCCGCCCTTTCGCCGGCCTGAACCAGGATGGGCTGGATGTCGCGGCGGTCGCGCATGAGGTCGTGGAGGTCGAGTTGCACCCGCACGTCCGCCTCGTGCAGCTGCTCGCGGATCAGCGAATGGATCAGGATATGCACGATCTGGAACCCGGTGTCGAACACCTGCCGCACCGGCTCGTCGCGTGGCCGGAAGGCGATGTCGATGCCGACCACGCGCTGCCCGCCCAGGGCCCGGGCCGCGCGCACCGGCACCGGCTCGCACAGCGCCCCGTCGACGAGCGGTCGGCCGTCGCGCACGACCGGCTCGAACAGCACCGGCATGCAGGCCGAGGCGGCGATCGCGCTCGGGGCGTCGCCCCGGTCGAGCACCACCCGCTCACCGGTCTCGAGGTCGGTGGCCACGGCGGCAAACCGGATCGGCCACGCCTCGATCGGCTGCGGCGGCAACAGCGCGCGCAGGCGGCGCTGCAGGCCGTCGTTGCGCAGCAGGCCGCGCCGCGGCCAGGACAGCTCGGCCGCGTCGAGCAGACCGAACTGCCGGCCGGCGGCCTCGACCTCGGCCGCCGGGACGCCGGCGGCCCACAGGGCGCCGACGATCGCACCGACGCTGGTGCCGACGATCAGATCCGGCTTGACCTGGCGTTGCTCGAACACCCGCATCACGCCCACCAGGGCGTGACCGTGCAGCGAGCCGCTCCCCAGCGCCAATGCGAGCCGGCGCGCCGGGGTGCCTGGGGCGGGCCGCGACAACACGTGTCCGGGGCTGCCGCCGGGCCCCAGCTCGGCATCGGGCGTCGGCGCCCCAGCCGTCGTCGCACCGGGCGCCTGCGATGCCACGGGGCTGGCCAGGCCCGCGAGCCCGCCCAGGCCGATCCCGGCGGATCGCAGCAGCGCGCGGCGCGACGGCCGCGCCAGGGGCTTCAGCGCGTCAGCCACCGCCGAGCCCCATAGCTCAGCGCGTCGACCAGCGCCACCAGAAGCAGCATCGCGCCGAGGATGGTGGCGGTCTTGCCCATGTGGAACAGGCCCATGTGAAACGACAGCAGCTGCCCGAGTCCGCCCGCGCCGACCACGCCGAGCACGGCCGCCGCGCGGATGTTGTTCTCCCAGCGGTACAGGGTGTAGCTCATCAGCTGCGGCAGCACCTGCGGCAGGGTCGCGTACAGGAAGACGCGCGTGTTGCCGACGCCCTGCGCACGCAGGGCCAGGCCGGGGCCGGGCGGTGCGTTCTCGATCGCCTCGGCGAACAGGCGACCGAGCACGCCAGTCGTGTGGGCGGCCAGGGCCAGGGTGCCGGCAAACGGGCCGAGGCCCGCGGCGATCAGCAGCAGGCCGGCCCACACCAGCTCGGGGATCGAGCGCAAGGCGTTGAGGACGAGGCGCGTGGGCGTGCGGCCCCACGCGCGGTCCGTGTCGAACAGGCGGCTGGCCGGCAACGCGAGCAGCAGGCCCGCCGCCGCGGCGAGCGCGGTGCCCAGCGCCGACATCGCCAGCGTCTCCCAGGTGCCCACGGCCACGCGCTTCAGGAACTCCGGGCTGGTGTCGGGCGGGAAGAACTCGCCCACGAACCGGCCCATGCTGCGCGCGGCGTCCATCGAGAACAACTGCGCCCACTGCAGGTCGAGCGACCAGAAGCTCGCGACCACCAGGGCCAGCACGGCGGCCGTGAACCAGCAGCCCTTGCAGCGCGCGCTGAACAGCGGCGGCGGCAGGCGGTACGGGACGTTGGCGGCCTTGGTGTCCATCGGGTGCGGCGAGTGCGTGGTGGTGGACGTGGCGTTGGCGCCGTGGGGTGATCAGGCCAGCGCCTTGCGCAGCCCGGCGCTCACGCGGTCGGCCAGTGCCACCAGCAGCACGAAGACGGCGAGCATCGTGAGCACCTCGCCGCCGTTGAACATCTTCATCGAGTTGTCGAGCTGCTGGCCCAGCCCGCCGGCACCGACGAAGCCCAGCACGACCGAGCTGCGGATCGCGCACTCCCAGCGGTACACGGTGTAGCTCGTCAGCTCGCCGGCATTCTGCGGCAGCAGGCCGTAGAAGAAGGCCTGCATCCGCGAGCCGCCGTTTCGCAGCAGCGTCTGCGTCGCGTGCGCCTCGCCGCTCTCGAGGATCTCGCCGTAGACCTTGCCGAGCATGCCGCCGTAGGTCAGCGCGATGGCCAGCACGCCGGCGGTCGGGCCGAGGCCCACCACGCGCACGAACACCAGGGCCCACACCAGCTCGGGCACGCTGCGCAGCACGATCAGCAGCCAGCGCACGAGCTGCCGGAACCAGAACGGCCCGCGCGCCATCCGCCCCGACAGGGCGGAGATCGACAGCACGCGGGTCGACAGCAGCGTCAGCGGCACGGCCACGACGAGTGCCAGCGTCATGCCGACGGTGGCGATCGCGATGGTGCGCCACGCCTCGCGGGCGACCATGGCCAGGAACTCGGCCGAATGCGCCGGCGGCAGGAAGCTCGCGAGGAACTGCCGTGTGACCTTGAGGTTGTCGGGCGCGAACAGCAGCCAGGGCTTGAACTCGGTGGCCACCATCAGCGGCCACAGCACCACGAGTCCGGCGCCGATCCAGAACACGCGCGACAGCCACGCGGGGTCGCGGTCGGGTGGGGCCGGGCGCAGGGTGGTGGTCGTCATGCCGACGGCTCAGCGACAGTGCATCACGACCGGGGCCGGCGTGGTGCCGGGCTCGGCTTCGGGCAGCAGCGGGGCATCGCCGCGCAGCTCGTGTTCGTGCTGCGCATACAGGCGCTCCAGCCGATCGCGCGAGACCTGTGCAGCGGGCAGGTCGAAGGCCAGCGCGCCGTCGCGCAGGCCGATCACGCGCGGGAAGTTGGACAGCGCCACCTCGACCTGGTGCAGCGTCGCGACGAGCGTGACGCCGCGCTCGCGCGCCTGCTCGACCAGCGTGGCGATCGCCTGCTTCGACCGGGTGGGGTCGAGCGCCGACAGCGGCTCGTCGACCAGCCACAGGCGGGCTGGCGCCAGCAGCGCGCGGGCCAGCCCCACGCGTTGGCGTTCGCCGCCCGAGAGCCGGTCGACCCGCTCGAACAGCTTCTCGGCCAGGTCGAAGCGCTCGAGCGCCTCGTGGGCCGCCGGGATATCGGCCGGGTAGAACAGCGACCGCACGCTCTGCCAGAAGCCCATCGCGGGCAGCTGGCCTGCGAGCACCGAGGTGACGACGCGCTGGCGCGGCGGCAGCGGCGGCACCTGCGGCGCCACGAACAGCCGGCCGCGTAGTCGCTGCAAGTCGCGGCGCGGCAGCGTCCAGGGGTCGACGCCGTCGAGCCGGATGTGGCCGCCTGCGGGCGGTAGCGAGCAGGCGAGCACCTGCAGCAAGGTGGTCTTGCCGGCCCCGGACGGGCCGATCACCGCGACCTGCTCGCCGGCGGCGACGGACAGGTCGAGCGGATGAATCGCCGGGCCGGCGCCTGGCCGCGCCGCGGGGTGCCGCGCGGCCATCGACGCCAGTTCGATCTTCATCGCGATCGAGCTCGGGAGGTCAGATCAGGCCCGCGCTTCGGCCCGCGGCCTCGATGCCCTTGTAGTTCTCCACCGAGGTCGGGATGTAGCGCGTCGCGCGGTTGAGCTGGAGGATCTCCTTGCCCTCCGGCGTGTCGGGGCTCAGGTCGAGCAGTGCCTTCTGCACGCGGTTGCGCAGCTCGACCGGCATGTCGGCGTGCACCGACCAGTTGTAGTTGAAGAAGGTGGGCGTCGTGAAGAACACGTCGACTGCCTTGGTGTCGACCCGGTTCTCGCTCACGAACTTGCGCCACACCGTGATGTCGAGCGCGGCGGCGTCGACCCGGCCGCTCACGACCGAGGCGATGGTGGCGTCGTGCGCACCGCTGTAGGCGATGCGCCGGAAGTCCTTCTCGGGGTTCAGGCCGGCCTGCAGCAGGAAGTGACGCGGCATCAGGTGCCCGGAGGTGCTGCTTTGCGAGCCGAAGCTGACCTGCTTTCCCTTGAGGTCGGCCAGGCTCTTGATGCCGGAGTCGGTCTTGGCGATGAAGACCGACTGGAACTTGGTGTCCTCCTCGCGCTGCGCGATCGGGACGATCTTGCCGCCGGAGCGGATCTGCGCCTGCACGTGGGTGAAGCCACCGAACCACACCAGGTCGACACGCTTGTTGACCAGTGCTTCCACGGCGGCGGGGTAGTCGCTGACGGGGGTGAACTCGACCTTCATGCCCAGTTGCCGCTCGAGGTAGTTCGCGATCGGCGTGAACTTGCGGACCTGCTCGGTGGCCGCTTCCTCGGGAATCGTGGTGACGCGGAACACCTGCTGGGCGTGGGTGACGCCGCCGAAGGCGAGCACGGCACAGGTCAGCAGGGCCTTGAGCGTGCGGGAGGGGGACAGGCTGATCATCGGGAACTCTCCTGAGCAGACATGGAAAGGAAGGACACGGTCGCGAGTCGACGTAACCTCGTGCGCCGTTACAGCGACTCTAATGGCGACGCGCTGATAGAGTGGTTCGCAGGGCATTTTTCACGAACCGATGAAGACCCCCCAGTTCTTCCAGCTGCACCGCCTCGACGACCGCGTGCTGGCCGACGAGGCCTCCGCGGGGCTGATGCGGCCGCGAGCGGCGGTGTCGCCCAAGTTCTTCTACGACCCGATGGGCTCGCGACTGTTCGACGCCATCACCGAACTGGCCGAGTACTACCCGACCCGCACCGAGGCGTCGATCCTCGGGGCCCACGGTCCGGCGATCGGTGCGGCCGCGCTCGCGATGACCGGGCCGGCGCCGGTGCTCGTCGACCTCGGAGCGGGCAACTGCGCCAAGGCCGAGCGCCTGTTCGGACTGGTGACACCGCGGCGCTACGTGGCCGTCGACATCTCGGTGGAGTTCCTGCGCCACTCGTTGAAGTGCCTGCAGCGCGAGCATCCCGCGATGGACATGGTCGGCGTGGGTCAGGACTTCTCCTCGCGCCTGGCGCTTCCGCCCGAAGTCGTCGACGGTCCAGCGCTGATGTTCTACCCGGGTTCCAGCATCGGCAACTTCACCCCCGCCGAGGCCCTTCACCTGCTGCGGCAGGCGCACCACACGGCCCATGGCGGCGCACTGCTGATCGGCGTGGACCACGTCAAGGCGGCCGCGGTGCTCGAAGCGGCGTACGACGACGACCTCGGGGTGACCGCCGCCTTCAACCTCAACCTGCTGAAGCACCTGAACCGCCTGCTCGGGGCGGATTTCGACGTGCGCCAGTGGCGGCACGTGGCGCTCTACGACGCACGGGCCTCGCGCATCGAGATGCACCTGGAGGCGCGGCAGGCGCTCACGGTGCGTTGGCCGCGCCACGAGCGGCCCTTCGCGGCGGGTGAGCGGCTGCACACCGAGAACTCGTACAAGTGGACGCCCGAGGGTTTCACCGCGCTGCTGCACGACGCCGGCTTCACCGGGGTGCAGCACTGGTCCGACGCGCAGGGCGCCTTCGGCGTGTACCTGGCCAAGGCCTGATCGCGACGGACGCCCGCAACGTCCCCGCCCAGCCGGGGGCGGGTCGCGTGCGTCAGGCTTTGCAGGTCCGGAACCCCGCGGGGACGTCGGCCCGGTGCGGCGGGAAGTAGTTGCGGTAGCGCGGGTGCCGCATGCGCGGCTGCGTCATGAACGAGCTGCCGCGCAGCACCGGGCGGCCGTCGAACCACGGCGCCGAGTAGTCGCGGTACGGGTGGGCGACGAAGCCCGGGTAGGGGGTGAACGGGCTCGCCGTCCACTCCCAGACGTCGCCCCAGCGGAACGCATCGGGGCGTGTGACGGCGGCACGCTCCCACTCGGCTTCGGTGGGCAGGCGCCGTCCCGCCCAGCGGCACCAGGCCTGGACCTCGTGGAAGCTCAGGTGGCAGGCGGGCTCGGCCGGGTCCAGCGGCGCCCATGTCCCATGCCTCCAGCGCAGCCAGGTGCCGCGCCCCTCGTACGACGTGGCGCCATCGGCGCACCGCAGGTAGCGCGGCGCGACGGCGCCACGGGCCATGCGCCACGCACGGCCGGCTTCGTCCCACCAGCGCTCGTCGACGTAGCCGCCGGCCTCGACGAACGGCAGGAACTCGGCCCAGCGCACGACCTGCGCGTCGATGTCGACGGCCGGCACGACCACCTCGTGCCCGGCGAGTTCGTTGTCGAAGGCGAAGCCCTGCCCGTCAGCGCTGCCCAGTGCCCAGGCACCGGCCTCGAAGCGCAAGGGCTCGGCCGGGGCGGGGAGCCGAGGCGTCTGCCAGCGCGGGTCGTCCACCCGGATGCCCAGGGCCTGCGCCATGTAGAGCGCCGCCTCGTGGTGCATGTCCTCGTGCACCAACGCCAGTCGGAAGAAGTAGAGCGCTGCGTCCCGGTCGGCGGCCGTGTCGTCGACCGTGGCCAGTGCCTCCAGCGAGGCGTCGAGCTGCGCCGCCAGGTCGGCGCGCGTCGCGTCGGCGTCCGGCAGCGCCAGGTGCCATCGCGAGGCATGCGGCACCCGGCTCGAGTCGTAGAGCCGGTCCCCCTCGGCGCGGATCGACGGCGGGCGCGCCGCGAGGGGATCGGCCAACGGGCCGCGCTCGCGCTGCGGGTTGCGCGCCAGCCAGAACTCCTGGAACCAGCCGATGTGGCCAAGCTCCCACAGGGGCGGGTTGAGCGTCTCGTCCTGCGGGACCACGAGGCCCGGCAACGACCGCTCGTAGGCAGCGAACAGGGCGAGCGTGTCGGCGCGGCAGGCGCGCAGCGCGTCGGCAATCATCGCCGCGCCGCCCTGGCGGATGTCGTCTGCGGCTACCCTCTCGTGGTGCATCGTCCGGCCCTGGTCATCGTCACCCCTGCGCTCGCCGACGCCAACAACGGCAACTGGCAGACGGCGCGGCGCTGGGCTCGCTTCCTGTCGCGAGCCTACCGCGTTCGCCTGGTGGCCACGTGGCAGGCGGGTGACGAGGACCTGATGATCGCGCTGCACGCGCGCCGGTCGGCGGCGTCGATTGCCTCGTGGGCCGCCACGGTGCCGCGCCGGCCGCTGCTCGTCGCCTTGACCGGAACGGACCTGTACCGCGACATCGAGTTCGACGCCGCTGCCCGGCGTTCGCTCGACCTCGCCGACGCGCTGATCGTGCTCAACGCCCGCGGACCGGATCGCCTGGCGCCCGCATGGCGCGCGAAGGCGCGGGTCGTGCTGCAGTCGTGCCCGGCACGCCAGCCGCTGCCGCGGCCGGCCGGGCACCTGAAGGCCGTGGTCGTGGGCCACCTGCGCGACGAGAAGGACCCGCTGACCGTGATGCGGGCCATGCGGCGGCTGGCCGACCGCGCCGACATCCGGCTGGACCACCTCGGCAACGCCCTCGACCCGGCGCTGGGCGCAGCGGCCGAGGCGCTGGCGCGGGAGCAGCCGACCTACCGCTGGCTCGGCGGCGTGCCGCACGCCCAGGCGCGCCGTCGCATTGCCGCGGCGCATGTCCTCGTGCACCCGAGCCGCATGGAAGGCGGTGCGCACGTGGTGATCGAGGCGATGCGCAGCGGCACCCCCGTGATCGCCTCGCGCATCGACGGTAACCTGGGGCTGCTCGGCGACGACTACCCGGCGTGTTTCGATCCCGGCGACGACGCGGGGCTCGCCGCGCTGCTGCGGCAGGCGCGTGACGATCCCGATATGCTGCCTCGACTGGGCGCGCTGTGCGCCTGCCGGGCGCCGCGGTTCGCGCCCGAGGCCGAAGCGGCCGCGCTGCAATCGATCGTCGCGGGCTTGATCGCCCATGACCCCCAGGAGTGAACGAATGAATGCCCCAGAGAAGCCCGCTGAACCCCGCCTCACCTCGCTGTCGCACGGTGGAGGCTGCGGCTGCAAGATCGCGCCCGGCGTCCTGTCCGAGATCCTGAAGGGCACGGTGGCGATGCCGGTGCCCAAGGAACTGCTCGTGGGCATCGAGACAGCCGACGATGCGGCCGTCTACCAGCTCAACGACGAACAGGCGCTGATCGCGACGACCGACTTCTTCATGCCGATCGTCGACGACCCGTTCGACTTCGGACGCATCGCCGCGACCAACGCGATCAGCGACGTCTATGCGATGGGCGGCCGCCCGATCATGGCGCTGGCCCTCGTCGGCATGCCGATCAACGTGCTGAGCACGCAGACGATCGGCCGCATCCTCGAGGGCGGCGCCAGCGTGTGCCGCACCGCCGGCATCCCGATCGCGGGCGGCCACACGATCGACTCGGTCGAGGCGATCTACGGCCTGGTGGCGCTCGGCCTGGTGCATCCGAAGCGCGTCAAGCGCAATGCCGACGCCATGGGCGGCGACGTGCTCGTGCTGGGCAAACCCCTGGGCGTGGGCGTGATGAGCGCCGCGCTCAAGAAGGGCGAACTCGGCGATGCCGGCTATGCGCAGATGATTGCCAACACCACCAAGCTCAACACGCCCGGCCCGGACCTGGCGGATATCGACGGCGTGCACGCGATCACCGACGTGACCGGCTTCGGCCTGGCCGGCCATGCGCTCGAGGTGGCGCGTGGCCGGCCATGCGCTCGAGGTGGCGCGCGGCGCCCGCTGCGACGTCGAGCTCGACTGGTCGTCGGTGCCGCAGCTGGACTCGGTTCGCCGGTTGGCAGGTCAGGGCTTCGTCACGGGCGCATCGGGTCGGAACTGGGCCGGTTACGGGCACGACGTGATGCTGCCGGGCGACTTTGCCGCCGAGGATCGGGCGCTGCTGACCGACCCCCAGACCAGCGGGGGCCTGCTGGTGTCGTGCACGCCGCAGGCGCTGGACCGTGTCCTCGGGGTGTTTGCCCAGCACGGGTTCGAGCGCGCGGCGGTGGTCGGTCGCATCGGGGCCGCGAGCGCTGCGCCTC
>JALOSQ010000377.1 GCA_025458335.1 Ideonella sp. | reverse complement strand
CCCCCGGCCCCGCCGGGTCAGGCCAGGGCGTTCAGGGCCCGCGCCGCGATCGGCTCGCCGTGCTCCTGCACGAAGTGTCCGCCCTGCGGCACGAGCATCGGCGACGGGCACCCCCGGATGCGCGCCCGAAGCTGCTCCATCGAGGCGGGCGTGAACACCGGGTCCTGCTCGCCGATGGCCATCAGCGAGCGCCCGCGCCACGCCTGCGACCAGAACCGGGCCGCTTCGCGAGAGACGGCCACGCCGTCGTCCTCCGGCTGCTGCGGCACCATCTCGGGGAAGGCGCGGGTGGCGGCACGGAACTCCAGGCTGGGGAACGGCGCGTCGTAGGCCGCGCACTCCGATTCGCTCAGGTGGGGGTTGCCGCGGGCGAACAGCCGCGAGACGGAGAAGTCGGGTTTGCGGCGACACATGTCCCGCCACTGCACGAAGCCTTCGGGCAGCGGCGCCTCGGCCGTGGCCAGGAACGTGTTCATGACGAGCAGGCCACGGTATCGGTCCGGGGCGGCCTGCGGCAGCGTGAGGCCGAGCAGCCCGCCCCAATCCTGCACCACCAGGTTGATGCGCTGCAGGTCCAGCGCCTCGACCAGTTCCAGCAGCACCGCGCGGTGCCACGAAAAGCGGTGCTGCGACACCTCGGTCGGCTTGTCGCTGCGCCCGAAGCCGGGCAGGTCGGGCGCCACGACGCGGTGCCCCGCAGCCAGGAAGACCGGGATCATGCGCCGGTACAGGTAACTCCAGGCCGGGTTGCCGTGCAGGCACAACCAGGTGGCGGGTGCCTCGCGCGGGCCCTCGTCGACGCAGTGGAGCTGCAGGCCCCGCAAGGAGGGCAGCCCGGTGATGAACTGGCCTGGCCACGCAAAGCCAGGCACGCCGGCGAACGCCTCGTCGGGTGTGCGAACGAACGGGATCGACCCCATGTGCGGATGGTAGACGGTGGTCCCGGCACGCAGCCGGTGGCATGCTTTCGGCACCCGATGACGCCCGATGACGCCCGACAACGCCCGACAGCGTCCGCTCATGCCCCCCACTCCATCCCACGCCTCGCCCGTCAACAGTGACCTGCGGGGCGGGCGCGTGCTCGTGCTCGGCGCGAGCGGCTACATCGGCTCGCACCTCGTGCCCGACCTGGTGGCCCGCGGCGTCACGGTGCGGGCCGCCGCGCGCCGGGTGACCGCGCTGCAGGCCCGCGCGTGGCCCGGCGTGGAGATCGTCGGAGCCGATGCACTGGACGAGGCCAGCCTCGACCGTGCACTGGCCGGCATCGACGTCGCGTACTACCTGGTGCACTCGATGGCCGCGGGTGCGGACTTCCCGCAGCGAGACCGCCAGGCGGCCGCCCACTTTGCCGCAGCCGCCGCCCGGGCCGGCGTGCGGCGCATCATCTACCTGGGCGGGCTGCAGCCGCCCGGCCAGGCCTCCACGCACCTGGCCTCGCGCGGCGAAACCGGCGACGTGCTGCGCCGGGGTTCCGTCCCCGTCACCGAACTGCGCGCCGGCGTGATCATCGGCCCCGGATCGGCCGCGTTCGAGGTGATCCGCGATCTGGTCTACCACCTCCCCGTGATGGTCACGCCGCGCTGGGTGGATTCGCGTTCGCAGCCCATCGCCCTGGCCGACGTGCTGGAGTACCTGGCCCGCCTGCCCTTCCAAGCCGAAGCCGCCGGGGCGGTGTACGACGCTGGCGGCCCGGAGGTGCTGACCTATCGCGACCTGATGCGGCAGTTCGGCGAGCTGGTGGGCCGCCGTCCGCTGATCCTGCCGGTGCCGGTCCTGACGCCGCGCCTGTCGTCCTACTGGCTCGACCTGGTCACGGCCGTGCCGGCCAACGTGGCCCGGGCGCTCATCGACGGGCTCGAGCACGACGTGCTGGCCGACGACGCAGCGCTGCGCACGCTGATTCCCCTGACGCTACGGACCTATCGCGAGGCCGCCCGCGCCGCGCTCGACGCGGAGCGGGACGAACGTGCCGACCATGCCGGCCGGCGCTGGACCGAAGGCTCGATGCGCTACCGGCGCGAGCGTGCCGACTTCGCCTTCTACGCCAAGCACATGGAGGCCGAGGCCGCCTGCGCGGCGCCGGCCGATGCGCTGTGGCGCACGGTGGCCTCGATCGGCGGTGAGCAGGGCTACTACTTCCTGAACGGCCTGTGGGAGGCGCGCGGGTGCCTCGACCGGCTGGCGGGCGGCGTCGGCATGCGCAAGGGTCAACGGCGCGACGGCAACCCGGCGGTGGGTGACGAGATCGACTTCTGGCGCGTCGCCGAAGTCGATCCGGGACACCGCCTGACCCTGATCGCGGAGATGAAGCTGCCCGGCGCGGCGGCGCTCGAGTTCGAGGTGCGGCCGCTCGGCGAACGGCGCAGCCAGCTTGGGGTCCGCTCGTACTTCCGGCATGGCGCACGCCATGGCGGCACGCGCAGAGGCCGACGCGGCGCGGGCTTCCGCCGCGCCCTGACCACCGGCAGGACTACAGCAGCACGATGTCGTACTGCTCCGGGCTCGCGAAGGCCTCGGCCTGCAGCGAGATCGGCTTGCCGATGAACTCCGAAAGCGAGGCCAGGTGCGGGCTCTCCTCATCGAGCAGCATCTCGACGACCTCGGAGCTGGCCACGACGCGGAACTCCTTGGGATTGAACTGGCGCGCCTCGCGCAGGATCTCGCGCAGGATCTCGTAGCAGACCGTGCGTGC
>JALOSQ010000376.1 GCA_025458335.1 Ideonella sp. | reverse complement strand
GCGCATGCGCTCGAGGCTGGTGTTGGGCAAGGGCAGGTCGCCGGCATCGCCGACCACGCCGAGCAGGTCGACATCGAAGTGCGGGTGGATGCCTTCGCACAGCATGTGACTGGCCTCGCGGATGGCCTTCGGCCCGAAGCGGGCGCCGGGGCGGTTGCTGGTCGAGCCGTCCCACGCGATGCCGGCCACTGCGAAGTGGTGTGACGCGTCGAGGCGCGGGACCTTCAGGAAGGTGTTGTCGGAGGTGTAGGCGAACAGCGTCATCGGCCCGATCACGCAAGCAGCAGGGACACGCCTGCCCGTGGCGCCAGCGCTCGGCCGGCTGCGGGCATCATACGAAGCGACTCCTGTTCCCCAGGCTGCGGCGCCCGCGTGCGGCGCGCCCGATTCGAGTGAAGCCGCCCCGAATGACGACAACTGCCCCGCCCGCTGCCGAGGGCTTCCGCGTGGACCCCGAACGGCTGGGGCGCCTGTGGCGGCGCGAGACGGGGCTGTTCGTCGAGCGCCATCCTCGCAGTGCGGCACTGGCCGAGTCGGCCCGGGCGCATTACCTGTTCGGTGTGCCGATGCACTGGATGCGCGACTGGCCCCTGCCGTTCCCGGTGGCCGTGGCCGAGGCCAGTGGCAACCGTCTGAAGACCGTCGACGGCGACGAGCTGGTCGATTACTGCCTGGGCGACAGCGGGGCGTTGTTCGGCCACAGCCCCGCGCCGGTGGTGGCGGCGCTTGCGCAGCAGGCGCCGCGAGGGCTCACCGCGATGCTGCCGGCCGAGGCGGTCACGTCGGTCGGTCGTCGCCTTGCCGATACCTTTGGCCTGCCGCACTGGCAGATCACGCTGAGCGCCACCGACGCGAACCGGTTTGCCTTGCGATGGGCGCGGGCGGTGACGGGACGCCCGCGCGTGCTGGTCTTCGACGGCTGCTATCACGGCACGGTGGACGACACCCTGGTCGACCTGGCCGATGGCGGCCGGGAGGGCGCTGGCGGGGCGCGCACGGTCGCGCGCGCGAGCCTGCTCGGCCAGGTGCACGACCTCGCGCTCGGCACGGTGGTCGTCCCCTTCAATGACCTCGACGCAGTTCGGCGTGTGCTGGCCGCGGGTGACGTGGCCGCGGTCCTCACCGAGCCGGCGCTGACCAACTGCGGTCTCGTGCCGCCACGGCCGGGCTTCCTGGCCGGGCTGCAGGTCGCCTGTCGGTCCAGCGGCACGCTGCTGATCCTCGACGAGACGCACACACTCAGCCAGGGGCTCGGGGGGTGCACCCGGGCCTGGGGCCTCGACCCGGACATGCTCGTGGCCGGCAAGGCGGTGGCCGGTGGGCTGCCCTGCGCCGTGTACGGTTTCACCGCCGAGTTGGCGTCCCGGATGGAAGCCGCCAAGCGGGCCGCGCCCGACGGCCACTCGGGCATCGGCACGACGCTGTCCGCGAACCTGCTGGCCGTGGCCGCGCTCGAGGCGACCCTCGCCGAGGTCATGACCCGGTCGACCTACGACGCGATGCTCGGGCAGGCCGCCGACCTCCAGGGTCGGCTCGAAGCGGTGCTGGCGGGCTTTGGCACGCCCTGGTCGATCACCCGGCTTGGCGCGCGCATGGAGTTGCAGTTCTGCCCGCATCCGCCGGCTGACGCGGCCGAGGCACGCGCCGCCTTCGACGCCGCGCTGGAGCGGGCGCTGCACCTTTACCAGTTCAACCGCGGCGTGCTGCTCACGCCTTTCCACAACATGCTGCTGGTCGCGCCTCAGGCCGGGCCGGCCGACGCGGCCCGCGTCGCCGACAACCTCGGGGCCTATCTCGAGGAGGTCTCGACTTGAGCGCGACTGACGACGACCGTCCGGTGCTGGTGCTCCAGCACGTCGACTTCGACGGGCCGGCGGCGCTTGGCGAGTGGCTGCGGCGGCACGGCGTGCCGTTCCGCGTTTTCAACACGCAGGCGGGGGACCGCTTTCCCGACTCGCTGGCCGGCTACCGTGCCCTGGCGGTGCTGGGCGGGCCGATGAGCGCCAATGACGACCTGCCGTCCCTGCGGCGTGCCGAGCGGCTGATCGAGCAGGGCTTTCGCGAGGCGATTCCGGTGGCCGGGCATTGCCTCGGCGGCCAGCTGATGGCTCGGGTGCTCGGCGCCCGAATCGGTCCGTCGCCCGAGCCCGAGATCGGCTGGGTCGACATCCGGATCGACGACGGCGAGCCGGCGCGAGACTGGATGGGCGAGGAGCCGGTGCGGCGCGTGTTCCAGTGGCACTACGAGGCGTTCGACCTGCCGTCGGGGACGGCGCGTCTTGCGACCAGTCCGGCATGCCCCAACCAGGCGTTCGCCTTCGGGCCGCACCTGGCGATGCAGTTCCACGTCGAGCTCGACGCGGCCAAGCTCGGCGAGTGGCAGTGCCAGCCGGGCGAGGAGTACCGCGCCGTGCTGGGACGGCACGCCAGCGTTCAGGCGCTGTCCGCGATGCTTGCGGAGACGGCGCACGCGCTGCCTCGGCAGGGCCGGTTGGGCCACCGCCTGTGGTCACGCTGGCTTGGCCTGCCGCTGAGCGCCGGCGAGGCCGGCTGAGGACGCCG
>JALOSQ010000074.1 GCA_025458335.1 Ideonella sp. | reverse complement strand
TCGAAGGCGGCGCAGCCCCCGAGCCAGGGCAGGCCCAGGCCCATCGCGAGGACGACGTGCCGGCGCGTCGGTCGGGGGCCATCGTCCGGTCGTCCGGCTGCAGGTTCGGTCACAGGATTCATCGGCAAACCCCAGGCGTCAGGTCAGTGGTGGAGCAGGCCTGCAACAGCGGCAGGCGCCTGTCCAGAACCAGGCTGTCGACGCGCTGTTGACAGTGTCAACACTATTCGCCATGATGTAGACGCTGTCAACAGTCGCCGTCGATCTCAATGACGCCGAGGCCAGTCATCGCTGGCACCGGTTCAACGTCGACCAAACAGGAGCCTCCCCATGACCCTGCCCTCCTCGCGCTCGTCGAGTCGCAAATCGCTGCGACGGTGGTTGGCTGGCGCGCTGCTGATCGCCACCGCCACGTCGTCGTGGGCCACCACCGAGTTGGTGGTCCGCGTCAGCGGCATTGAGCCCCCACTCGGCCAGATCGGCTGCGCGCTCTTCGCCGATGCCAGCGGGTTCCCGATGGACAACCGCCAGGCGCAGCAGCAGTGGGTCCCCGCACAAGCCGATGGCGCGACCTGCCGCTTCGTGGGCGTCAAGCCCGGGCGCTATGCGATCTCGATCGGCCACGACCTGAACGGCAACCGCCGCGTCGATGCCAATTTGCTCGGCATGCCCACGGAGCCATGGGGTGTGTCGAACAACGTGCGTCCGACCCTGCGCGCGCCGCGCTTCGAGGAGGCCGTCTTCACCTTGCCGGCAGACGCCGCCGAGTGGGTGGTGAGGATCGACGTGGCCAGGTGAGCCGGCCGACGGTTGGCGCCGCCTCGGGGCGCGCCCGCGTCGGTCGGGCGCAGGCGCGGGTCGTCAAGGCGGCCTGCCCGCGCCCCATCCGCTAGGATCCCGGCGACCATGAGGGTGGCGCGAGACTCGCACGCGGGCATGCCCGACATCGTCGACCAGGAACCGTTGCCGCTGAAGGAGGCCTGCCTGCGCGCCGCCCGCGAGGCCATCGCCGAGCATGGCGTCGAGCAACTGAGCCTGCGCGACATCGCACGCCGGCTCGGCGTGTCGCACCAGGCCCCGTACCGGCATTACCCGAGCCGCGATCACCTGCTCGTGGAGGTGATTCGCCGGTGCTTCCGCGACTTCGCCGCGTTCCTCGACGATCGGGGCACGCACACCGACCCGTGGCAGGACCTGGGCGCGCTGGGGGTGCGCTACCTCGACTATGCCGTGCGCCATGCGGTCGAGTACCGGCTGATGTTCGGCACGCCCTGGCCCGCGATCGGCGGGGAACTCGGGTTGGGCGCCGACGCCGTGCATGCCTTCGACGTCCTGCGCCGCGTGCTGCAGCGACTGCACGGCGATCAGGCCTCGGCGAGTCGCCGCGTCGACCTCGACGCGATGTTCATCTGGTCCAACATGCACGGGGTGGCGACGATCACGCAGTCGAGCGTCATGGCGCACCTGTCGCTGGCACCGACCATCGAGTCGGAGGTGGTCGCCCACATGTTCACGATGATCGGCAAGGCCATGGAGGCAGGTGCGCCGACCGAACCCTGACGCGGGCCGGCTCGCTCCCGCCCCCGGCACCCGAGGTGCCTGACCTACCATCTCGGCCGCCGTGACCGCCCAGACCTCCATCGCCGGCCAGCTCGAGGGCGACCTCTCCCGCCACACGCCCATGATGGCGCAGTACCTGCGCATCAAGGCCGGTCATCCCGACACGCTCGTCTTCTACCGGATGGGCGACTTCTACGAGCTGTTCTACGACGATGCGCGGCTCGCGCACCGGCTGCTCGACATCACGTTGACCACGCGCGGCCAGAGCGCCGGCGAGCCTGTGGTGATGGCCGGCGTGCCCGTTCACTCGGTCGACAGCTATCTGGCCAAGCTGATTCGCCTCGGACACTCGGTGGCCGTGTGCGAGCAGGTCGGCGAGGTCGGCGCCGGCAAGGGGCCGGTCGAGCGCAAGGTGGTGCGTGTCGTCACGCCGG
Organism: Ideonella sp.; assembly: GCA_025458335.1. Lineage (GTDB taxonomy): Bacteria > Pseudomonadota > Gammaproteobacteria > Burkholderiales > Burkholderiaceae_C > JAIYCR01. The sequence continues at coordinate 7,837 of JALOSQ010000074.1, read as the reverse complement.
GCACGCTGACCGAGTCCGAGCTGATGGCCGAGCGGCGCGACACGCTGCTCATGGCCATCGCCCCGGGCCCGGCACGCGGCGCGGCGCGGCGCTGGGGACTCGCCTGGATGGCGGTGGCCGGCGGCCGCCTCACGCTGGCCGAGGGCGACGAGGCCCAGGTCGCGGCCTGGCTGGCGCGGCTCGCCCCGGCCGAGGTGCTGGTCGACCGCGACACGCTGCCTGCCGCGCTGGCCACGCGCCCTGGCGACGCCCCAGGCGCCGGGGGCCCGGTGCTGACCGCCAGGCCGCGCTGGCAGTTCGACGCGGCGCTGGGCACGCGCAAACTGTGCGAGCAGCTCGGCGTGGCCAGTCTGGCTGGATTCGGCGCCGAGGGCTTGCCGGAGGCGACGGCGGCGGCCGCCGCACTGCTCGCCTACGCGGAGCACACGCAAGGCTGTCCGCGCGTGCACCTGGCGGCCCTGCAGGTCGAGTCGGCAAGCGACCTGATCGAACTGCCAGGCCCGACGCTGCGCAACCTCGAGCTGGTGCAGACGCTGCGCGGGCAGGACCGCCCCACCCTGCTGAGTCTGCTCGACACCTGCCGCACCGGCATGGGCAGTCGTCGCTTGCGCGAGTGGTTGCTGCAGCCGCGACGCGATCGCACGGAGGCCGTGGCTCGCCACGACGCAGTCGCGGCCCTGATCGCCCACGGGATGCACGCCCTGCACGAGGCGCTACGCGGCGTGAGCGATGTCGAACGCATCGCCGCCCGGCTGGCGCTGCGGCAGGTGCGCCCGCGCGAACTCGCCGCGCTGCGCGGCACGCTCGAGGCCTTGCCCGGCCTGTGCGTCGCGCTGCCGCCGCCGGTCGGCGCTCTCGCGGACTGCCACGCGGCCCTCGTGGCGCCGCCCGGCGTGCTCGAGACGCTGGCCCACGCGATCGCTGCCGAACCCGCCGCCCAGCTGCGCGACGGCGGCGTGATCGCGTCCGGTCACGATACCGAACTCGACGAGCTGCGCAGCCTGAGCGGCAACCTCGACGCGGTGCTGCTCGACCTCGAGGCGCGCGAGCGGGCCCGCAGCGGCATCGCCAACCTGCGCGTGCAGTACAACAAGGTGCACGGCTTCTTCATCGAGGTCACGCAAAGCCAGCTCGACCGCGTGCCGGCCGACTACCAGCGTCGCCAGACGATGAAGAACGCGGAGCGGTTCATCACGCCCGAGCTGAAGGCGCTGGAGGACAAGGTGCTGTCCGCCCAGGAGCGCTCGCTGGCCCGCGAGCGCTGGCTGTACGAGCGCCTGCTCGATGCGCTCGCGCCGGCCGTGCCGGCGCTGGCGGCGCTCGGCCTGGCATTGGCCGCGGTCGACGCACTGGCGGCGCTGGCCGAGCGCGCCAGCGCCTTGCGCTGGGTGCGGCCGCAGTTCGTGCGCGAACCCTGCATCGAGATCGCCGGGGGCCGACATCCGGTGGTCGAGGCCCGGCTGGCCGAGGCGAACGCCGCGCCCTTCATCCCGAACGACTGCCGCCTCGACCTCAAGCGGCGGCTGATGATCGTGACCGGCCCGAACATGGGCGGCAAGAGCACCTACATGCGCCAGGTCGCGCTGATCGTGCTGCTCGCCTCGATCGGCAGCTTCGTGCCCGCCGCCGCCTGCCGGCTCGGGCCGATCGACGCCATCCACACCCGCATCGGCGCCTCGGACGACCTGGCCAACGCGCAGAGCACCTTCATGCTCGAGATGACCGAGGCCGCCGCGATCCTCAACGCCGCGACCGACCGCTCGCTCGTGCTGATGGACGAGATCGGCCGCGGCACCTCGACCTTCGACGGCCTCGCGCTGGCCGGGGCGATCGCGACCCACCTGCACGAGCGCAACCGCTCCTTCACGCTGTTCGCCACGCACTACTTCGAGCTGACGGAACTGGCGCGCACCTTGCCGCAGGCGCTGAACGTGCATGTGGCGGCGGTCGAGTCCCAGGGCCGCGGCGGCCGCGAGATCGTGTTCCTGCACGAGATCCAGCCGGGTCCGGCAAGCCGCAGCTACGGGGTGCAGGTGGCCCGCCTGGCCGGCGTGCCGGCGCCCGTGCTGCGCCAGGCGACGGCGGCCCTCGAGTCGCTCGAGGGCCGACAACGAGCGGGCGAGCCGCAGATCGACCTGTTTGCCAGCGCCCAGGCCGAGGCGGTGGAAACGCCTGCGCCAGGATCGCCGCCGGTGCCTGACAGCGGGCACGCGACAATCGAGCCGCCCGACCCGGTGCGCCAGGCCCTCGACGGCATCGACCCCGACCGCCTGACCCCCCGCGACGCACTGGACACGCTCTACCGACTCAAGGCCCTGGCCGCCGCCGATCCCCCGCCCGCCGCCCGGCCACCCGCTGCGCAACCGGAATCCCTTCCATGACCTACTGCGTGGGCATCAAGCTCGATGCCGGCCTCGTGTTCCTGTCCGACTCGCGCACCAACGCGGGCCTCGACGCGATCAGCACCTTCCGCAAGATGATGATCTACGAGAAGCCCGGCGACCGCTTCATGGTGCTGCTCTCGGCGGGCAACCTCAGCATCAGCCAGTCGGTGCGCGAGGTGCTGCAGGTCGAGAAGATCCCCGGCGTCGACGCCGCGGGACAGCCGCGCCCGACCACGATCTGGAACGCCGAGAGCATGTTCGACGCCGCCCGGGTGCTCGGCAGCGCGGTGCGCCGCGTCTACGACCAGGACGGCCCGTCGCTCAAGGCCGCCGGCATCGACTTCAACGCCTCGATGATCTTCGGCGGGCAGATCAAGGGCGAGGCGATGCGGCTGTTCCTGGTGTACTCGGCGGGCAACTTCATCGAGGCCACACGCGAGACGCCGTTCTTCCAGGTCGGCGAGAGCAAGTACGGCAAGCCGATCCTCGACCGCGTCATCACGCCCGCGACGCCCCTGGAGCAGGCCGCCAAGTGTGCACTGGTCTCGATGGACAGCACGCTCAAGTCGAACCTCTCGGTCGGCCTGCCGCTGGACCTGCTCGTCTACGAGCGCGATCGGTTCGCCAGCGACAAGATCGTCTGCATCGACGAGCACAACCCGTACTTCCACATGATCCGCGCCACGTGGGGCCAGCGCCTGCGCCAGGTGTTCGAGTCGATCGACGATCCGCACTGGGACCAGGACCCGACCGCCGACAAGGGCGGCGGCCGACCCGCGCATCCCCTGCTGGTGGGCGGCGGCCGGTTCGAGCCGATGCGCAAGATCACGCACCCGGGCGAGCGCATCATCTGATGGCGACGCCTCGGCGAACGGACCGGGCCGGGCGGCCGCCGAAGGCGTCGGCCCGCCCGCGCGCGGGGACGGCGCGGCCAGCGCCCGAGGGACCGGGCACGATCGTCTTCAGTCACGCCAACGGCTTCCCGGCCGGCACCTATCGGCGGCTGTTCGAGGCGTGGCGCGCCGCGGGCCACCGCATCGTGGCCATCGAGCGAATCGGCCACGACCCGGCACACCCGGTCACCAGCAACTGGCCCCATCTGCGCGACGCGTTGGTCACCTTCATCGAGCAGCACGCACCGGCCGAGCGCGTGCACCTGGTGGGCCACTCGCTCGGCGGCTTCCTGAGCGTGATGGTGACCTGCGCGCGGCCCGACCTGGTGCGCAGCGTGGTGCTGCTCGATTCGCCGATCGTGGCCGGCTGGCGCGCCCACGGGCTGCACGTGGCCAAGCGCACCGGCCTGATCCGGCGGGTCTCGCCGGGCAAGGTGTCGCAGCGCCGCCGGCACGAGTGGCCCGACCGGGCCGCCGTGCTCGCGCACTTCCAGTCCAAGGCGGCCTTCGCGCGCTGGGACCCGCGCGTGCTCGCGGACTACGTGGCGAGCGGCTTCGACGACCACGGGGGCCGGGTCGTGCTGGGCTTCGACCGCGACATCGAAACGCGCATCTACAACACGCTGCCGCACCACCTCGGCAGCCTGATCCATCGACATCCGCCGGCCTGCCCGGTGGCCTTCCTCGGCGGCACGCAGTCGGCCGAGGTGCGCCAGGTGGGCCTGGCCGCCACGCGTGCCCTCACCCGCGGCCGCCTGGCCTGGATCGAGGGCACGCACCTGTTCCCGATGGAGCGCCCCGACGAGACTGCCGCCGCAGTGCTGGCCCACCTGAGCGGCTGAAGCGCCACCGGTGGGCACCGCACCAACCGCCGAGCTGCCCCCCCGTTCGTCAGGCCGGCCGGTACGGCCCGGGCTCGCGGCTCACCGCCGGCAGCGACGCCGCCGGCAGCAACTCGCCCACCGCACGCACCGCCTGGTCGATGGCGGAATGGGCATACGCGTAGGCCCCCGCATCGCTGTTGGCGATCGCCACCCGCCCCCAGCCGCGACGGGCCCGCTCGTGCGGCAAGGGTCCGTTCGGCCAGTGCCGGTCCCAGGGCCGCGCGTACTCGTAGGCATACCCATGGCCCCAGCGGTTGACCGTCAGCGCCTCCAGGTCACGCGCGGCGTCGAAGCCGTGCGCGCCAAGCACCGCGTCGAGCAGGCGGCGGGTCTCGTCCTCGAACCGCTCGAACGGCCACGTGAGCAGCGCCGCGCGCCCCTCGGCCGCCTGCTCGCGGGGCGACCGCCCGTTGCCGGGCACCACCACCTTGCCCAGATGCACGAGGATCGGCTCGTCCGGTCGCTCCGGCGGCCGGTGCGACCCCAGCCGCACCGGCGCCACGAGCCCCGCCTCGTTCCAGAACCCACCCGGCGATCGGATCGAGCCGATGCCCGCGCGCTGCCAGGCCTGCCAGTTCCCGAGCAGCGCGGTCGCGTAGACGAGCGGCACCTTGACCTGCTCGTCCAGCGCGCGCCGCTGCGCGGCGGGCAGTTCGTCGGTCATGCGCGCGATCGAGCGGTGCCAGCAGGCCAGCAGCACCTGGCGCGCCTGCACCGTGCGCACGGCGCCCTGCTCGTCGAGGTAGCGCAACTCGACCCGGTCGGCCACATCGGGAGGCCCGAGGTGCCGCAGGTGCACGACCACGGCGCGCTGGCGCCAGCGCACCGCCGCGTCCGGGTCGTCCAGGCGGTCGAGCGGAAGCGGTGCCTCCGAAAGGGACTCGAGCGAATCGCCAGGCAGCAAGTCGGGTCGCAGCGCCCGGATCAGCGCTCGCGCGACACCGGCATTGCCGTCCGGGAACTGGTAGACGTAGTCGTCCTCCCCCTGGCGCAGCAGACGCGCGCTCGGACCGAGGCGCGGGTCGTCGGCGTCCAGCGGCAGGCCCTCGAATCCCGGCAGGCCGAGCGTGCTCGCGTCGAGTGCCGACGTGGCGTCGATGCCCACGCCGAAGTAGCCCAGCGTCGCGGCCCCGAAGTAACGCAGCACTTCGGGCGGCGCCCGCCAATGATCCGCAAGGAAGCGGGCATAGGTCATCCCGGCCAGCGCAACCCCGTTGCCCGCCGGCGTGGCGGCGGGCCACCGCTCGCGCGGCAAGGGCCGCCCGAGGGCGACCACCGCCTCGCGGGCCTCGGGCGACAGCGGCGAGCGTGCGAGCCACTCGCCAAGCGACTCGCCGGGGCGGCGCAGCACCACGCGATCGGCGGGCCAGGCGCGCCCGTCGAACCACACGGCACTGCCCTCGAGGCCGTGGCGCGCGCGCCAGTCGCCGTCGAAGATCTCTCGCTCGAAGCGGCCCAGGTCGACGCCAGCCAGTCGAAGAAGCTCGTGCACGGCGGGCGAGAAGAGCCCGGGCGAGTCGAGGGCCTGCGAGCCACCGTAACCGATCAACCGCCGCCCGGACCGCGAGACGAACTCGTTGCGCTGGGCGTGACCGCCGGGCACGGGCTGCGCGTCGAGGAACCGCACCCGTACCGGACGCCCCGCGTGGCGCACGAACGTCAACGCACCGGCGAGCCCGCTCAGGCCACTGCCGACGACAACGAGATCCTCCAGTCCAGGGTCGCGCTGCGCGACCGCGCCGGCCCAGCGTGCCGGCCCGTCGACCTGCTGGTGGCCGAGGCCGGTCGCACGCGCGTCCTGACCGGCCCAGGGATCGACGCTGGCCGGCGAGGCTTCCCCGGCGACCTGTCCCGTGGCGGTGCCCGAGCCGAGCGCCAGCATCACGCCGTTGAGGAAGTCTCGTCGTTGCATCGTGCCGTCGGCGGGGCCGGTCGGGGCGGGTTCATATAATCGCGCATTACCACCATCGCGTTCGCGACGGCCACGGCTGCGCAGCGCTCTGCTAGAGCCTCACGACATGACCAAGTACGTCTTCGTGACGGGTGGCGTGGTGTCCTCGCTGGGCAAGGGCATCGCGGCGGCGTCGCTGGCCGCCATCCTGGAGTCGCGAGGGCTCAAGGTCACCCTCGTCAAGCTCGATCCGTACCTGAACGTCGATCCGGGCACGATGAGCCCGTTCCAGCACGGCGAGGTCTTCGTGACCGACGACGGCGCCGAGACCGACCTGGACCTCGGGCACTACGAGCGCTTCATCACCACGCGGATGAAGCGCAGCAACAACTTCACGACCGGCCAGATCTACAAGAGCGTGCTCGAGAAGGAGCGGCGCGGCGACTACCTGGGCAAGACGGTGCAGGTCATCCCGCACGTCACCAACGAGATCCAGGAGTTCGTGCAGCGCGGCGCCGCGGGCGTCGACGTGGCCATCGTCGAGATCGGCGGCACGGTGGGCGACATCGAGTCGCTGCCCTTCCTCGAGGCCGTGCGGCAGCTCAGCCTGAAGCTCGGGCCGACCAACAGCGCCTTCGTGCACCTCACCTACGTGCCGTGGATCGCCGCGGCCGGCGAGCTCAAGACCAAGCCGACCCAGCACACGGTGCAGAAGCTGCGCGAGATCGGCATCCAGCCCGACGCGCTGCTGTGCCGCGCCGACCGGCCGATCCCCGACGACGAGCGCGACAAGATCAGCCTGTTCACCAACGTGGCGCTGCACGGCGTGATCTCGATGCCCGACGTGGACACGATCTACAAGGTGCCGCGCGTGCTGCACGAACAAGGCCTCGACGAGCTGATGTGCATGAAGCTGCAGCTGCTCACCCGGCCGGCCAACCTCGAGCGCTGGGACACGCTGGTGCACGAGGTCGAGCACCCGCGCGCCACCGTCCGGATCGCGATGTGCGGCAAGTACACGGACCTGTCCGACAGCTACAAGTCGCTCAACGAGGCCCTGCGCCACGCCGGCATCCACAACCACGCCAAGGTCGAGATCGAGTACGTCGACGCGGAGACGCTGACGCCGCAGACCGCCGCCGAGCTCTCGCGCTTCGACGCGATCCTCGTGCCCGGCGGCTTCGGCAAGCGCGGCATCGAGGGCAAGATCGTCGCCGCACGGTACGCCCGCGAGCACCGCATCCCGTACCTGGGCATCTGCCTGGGCATGCAGGTGGCCACGATCGAGTACGCCCGGCACGTCGCTGGCCTCGCCGATGCCAACAGCACCGAGTTCGAGCCCGACTGCCCGCACCCGGTGATCGCCCTGATCGAGGAATGGCAGGACCGCGACGGCTCGGTGCAGAAGCGCAGTGCCACGTCCGACCTCGGCGGCACGATGCGGCTCGGCGCGCAGAGCTCCGACGTCAAGCCCGGCACCCTGGCCCACGAGATCTACGGGCCGGTGGTCACCGAGCGGCACCGCCACCGCTACGAGGCCAACGTGCACTACCTGGACCGCCTGCAGCAGGCCGGACTGGTCATCAGTGCGATCACGCAACGCGAGAAGCTCACCGAGATCGTCGAGTTGCCTCGCTCGGTGCATCCCTGGTTCGTCGGCGTGCAGTTCCACCCCGAGTTCAAGAGCACGCCCTGGGGCGGCCACCCGCTGTTCAGCAGCTACGTCAAGGCGGCGCTCGACCACCACGCCCGCCGGGCCGAACCCGTCAAGGCCGCGGCCTGAGC
>JALOSQ010000375.1 GCA_025458335.1 Ideonella sp. | reverse complement strand
GACGTACTCGCCGTCGATCGCGACCCCGGGGATCGCGAAGTTGTCGCGCGGGGTGATGCCGAACATCGGCCGGCCGTCCTGCAACGGCACGATCGAGCCACGCTGCGCGTTGACGCGCGACGCATAGCCCTGGAAGCCGGTCACCCAGCTCGAGCCGAGGGCCACGTCGCCACTGAGCACCGCCGCCGACTGGAACCGCGGCGTGCCGGCCTGGAAGCCATCGGTGTGGCTGTAGGCCGCGCCGGCAAACAGGTGGCCACGCGCGCCGTCCCAGCGCTGCCGCGCCGCCACGTCGCGGCGGCCGAAGCTGCCCGCGGTCACGCTGGCCCGCCCGCCGGCCCGCTCGGGCTCGAGGAAGAACTGCACCACGCCGCCGATCGCGTTCTTGCCGTACACGGCCGAAGCGGGGCCCTTGATGAATTCCACCCGCTCGAGCAGGTCGGGCGCGATCAACGTCACGTCGGCATTGCCCTGCAGCAGGCGCAGCGGCACGCCGTCGACCAGCACGAGTACGTCCTGTGTATCGCGCAGGCCGCGGGTCTCGAAGCGGGTGAAGAAGTTGCCCTGGGTGCCGTGCTGCAGCCCCGGCACGCTGCGCAGGGCCTCCTCGAGCGTCTTGGCGCCGGTCGCGTCCATCTGCGCGCGATCGACGATCGAGGCCGAGAACGGGACGCGGAGCAAGTCCTCGTCGAGCCGCGAGGCGGTGCTGAGGATGCGCTGCCCGGTGACCTGGACCGGCGCGAGCTCGATGGTCGGCGCCTGGGCGAGCGCGGGCGGGGCCAGGACGACCAGTGTCGAAGCGGCGGCCACGACCATGGGGGTCGGGCAGGCGAGGACCGCTGACGACGAGCGGCGGATGCGCAGCCCGGGCCAAGAAGAAGCCATGGACGAACGGGGCATGGGATGCGGCCTGGTTGGGGTGGTGATCGAACCGCACACGGTCAGGCGCAGGTCCAGGTGAGCACGGCGCTTCGCTTCTGGCAGCCGACCTCGAGCCCCGACGCCACGGGCCGGCCGTGCCGGGCCACGAAGGCGCACACCTCGCGCCCGCGAGCACTGTCGGCCTCCAGGCCCAGACGGTCGAGGAAGTGCGCTTGCGCAGCCCCGGCATCGGCGAACGTGCAGCGGTAGGCCCAGTCGGCGAACTGCACCGATTGCGGGGGGCTGGACCCGCGGAGCGCCGCCAGCGTCCGCTCGACGGCCGGCACTGTGTCGGCCCCGTGCAACTCGGCAGGCAGGAACCCCGCGAGGCAGAAGGTCGAGGGCCCGCGCTGCGCGGCCACCACCCAGTGCATGGTGCGGCGCCAACGTCCGCGCATCGCCTCGAAGAACGCGGCAGGCTCGTGATGCGTCGCCCCCAGGTTGGCGGCGAGCAAGCGGTCGGCGGCCACGGGCGCAGCCAGGGACTGCCAGAGGACGGGCAGCAACTGGAGCACGATGCCGCGCTCCGAAAGCTGCCGCTGGAGTCCCGCCAGGTGGGCGGCCATCACGGCGTTGGGCTCGACCGCGATCCAGCGAGCGCCCGGCGACAGCCTGGGCCGGGTCAGCTCACCGGTGCCGGCGCCGATGTCGAGCACCTCGTGCCAGTCGCCGCCCAGCAGCGGCCCGACCCGCGCGGCGTAGTCCGACGCGGCAATCGTATCGGCGTAGAACCGTGCCTGCGGATCTCCCCAGGAGGTGGCCGCACGCTCACCAGCGGCAATGTCGCCGCTCATGCGCTGCGCGGCTTGCCGGGCCGAAGCCCGGCGACACACTGCGCCAGTCCGTCGAGCAGCACGTCCTTGGGCATGTCGCGGCCGATGAAGACGATCTTCGTCTCGCGCGACTCGTCGCGCTTCCACGGCCCGCCCACGTCGGTGCCCATGAGCATGTGCACACCCTGCAGCACGACCCGCTGCGGCATGCCCTTGACGTTCAGCACGCCCTTGTAGCGCATCAGCTTGGGCCCGTAGACCTGCAGGATCGAGGAGAGGAAGTCCTCGACGCGGTCCAGATCGAGCGGCCGGCTCTCGCGCCAGACGAACGAGGTCACGTCGTCGTCGTGCTCGTGGTCGACGTCGGTCAGGAAGTCGGGCTCGATCTCGAGGATGGCGTTGAGGTTGAAGCCGCGGATGTCGAGCAGGTCGTCGACGTCGGCCCGGCCGTGCCGCGCCTCGCCGATCCTGGCGCGCGGGTTCATCTGCACGAGGCGGCGGCGCAGCGCGGCGACCTCGTCGGCGGCAGCCACGTCGGTCTTGGTGATCAGGATGCGATCGGCAAAGCCCACCTGCTCCTGCGCCTCGTGGTGCTCGTCGAGCTGCTGCGGCGCGTGCTTGGCGTCGACCATGGTGACGATGGCGTCGAGCAGGTACTGCTGGCTGATGTCCTCGTCGACGAAGAAGGTCTGGGCGACCGGTGCGGGGTCGGCGAGCCCGGTGGTCTCGATCACCACGCGGTCGAAGCGCAGCTCGCCGGCCTTCCGACGCGTGTACAGCTCGCCGAGGATGCGGACCAGGTCGCCGCGCACGGTGCAGCAGATGCAGCCGTTGTTCATCTCGACGATCTGCTCGTCGCGGTCCTGCACGAGCAGATCGTTGTCGATGCCGGCCTCG
>JALOSQ010000073.1 GCA_025458335.1 Ideonella sp. | reverse complement strand
CGTGGTCGAGGAACTGCAGGACTTCGGCTACGCCTTCAAGGCCGAGTGGTTCGCGCCGCACTTCGAGTTCCGATTCCCCAAGCTCGGCGACTTCGCGGTCCGTGGCGTCGAGATCGACCTGCGACTCGCCCTCGAGCCCTGGCACGTGATGGGCGAGGAGGGGGCCATCGGCGGCACGGTGCGCTACGTCGATTCGTCGGTCGAGCGGCTGCAGGTGCACGTCACCGGCCTGGTTGGCGACCGCCACGTCGTCACCTGCAATGGCCGGCGGCTGCCGCTGCAGCCGACCGGTGTGGTCGGCGAGTTCGTCGCCGGTGTGCGCTACAAGGCCTGGGCGCCGCCGAGCGCGCTGCACCCGACGATCGGCGCGCACTCGCCCCTGACCTTCGACATCGTCGATGCCAGTACCACGTGGCCCACCCGGGCGGGCGCAACTACAGCACCTTCCCGGTGAACGCATACGAGGCCGAGGCCCGCCGCCTGGCGCGCTTTTTCCGCATCGGCCACACGCCCGGGCCGATGGGCGCGCCGCGCGACGAGCGCAATCCCGACTTCCCGTTCACGCTGGATCTGAGGCGGGGATCCGCTTGATGCGCGTCGCGTCGTGGCGCGCGGGCATGGCCCGCCTGCTGTCCGCCGTCGTGTTCGCCGCGGCCTGGCCGACCGTCATCCAGGCCTCGGTGCTCGCGGTCGAACTCGACCCGGGGAGCGGCTTGCCAAGGCTGCTCAAGGGCGGTGAGGTCATGTCGGCCGGCTACGCGTTCTGGCGCGCCGACTGGGCCTGGGCGAACCTCGAGGTGCGTGCGAAGCCGACGGCCACCTTCGACTCCGCCTTCGACGGGATGAGCGCCTCCCTGGGCATGGTCGTCACGGGCTCGGTGACACGACCCGCTGAAGGCACCCTGCGATGGCAGTGGAACTTCAACGCGAGCGCCCCGGTCTCGCGAGCCGTCGGCGGCGGCGTGGTCTTTCGCTTCGACGACGCATGGCGCTCCGTGCTCGGCGATCCGACCCTGCTGCCCGGCAACCGCGGGTGGCGCTGGGGTCGCGAGAACGCCGAGCGGGTGGAGATGCGGTTCGATCCCCCGCTGCCGGCGCTGTACTTCGAGCGTGGGGACGTGCGTGAACTGCGCGCCTTCTTCTATTCCGAATCCATTCCGGCCGGGCCGAGAACCTACACCGCGACACTGACGGTGGCCGGCGGCGCGGTGGTCCGCCCGTCGCTCGCGCAGCGCCTGGGCGTCGACCGCATGGCGTCGTGGCCCGGGGTGCCCCTGTCATGGTCCCAGGCGCCGATCGACCTGTCCTTCCTCAACGAGGCCGATCGACCGGCGGGCAAGCTCGGTTTCGTCCGGGCCCAAGGGGACCGCCTGGTCTATGCGGACGGATCGCCGGCCCGGTTCTGGGGCACCAACCTGTCCGCGTATGCCATCTTCTCGACACCGCGCGACCAGGTCTGTCCCCAGGCGCGGCGTCTGGCCCGCCTGGGCTTCAACCTGGTCCGCCTGCACCACCACGACTCGTACTGGGCCGAGCCGAACGTGTTCGGCCCGCCATCGGTGTCCTCGACCCGTGAGCTGGCCCCGGACTCGATGGACAGGATCGACTGGTGGGTCAAGTGCCTGCGCGACGAAGGCATCCGCGTCTGGCTCGACCTGCATGTGCAGAGGCGGCTGAAGGCGGGCGACGGCATCGAGCACTTCGAGGAGCTGCTGGCGAACGGCAACCAGGGTGATCTCAAGGGGTTCAACTACGTCAACCGCAGCGTCCAGCAGGCGATGGAGCGGTTCGCGATGCAGTACCTCGGGCACCGCAATCCGCACACCGGACTGACGTACGTCGAGGATCCGGCGGTGATGGGGGTGCTGCTCACCAACGAGAACGACGTCACGCACCACTTCGGCAACAAGCTGCTGCAGGACAAGGGGGTGCCGCGGCATTGGGACCTGCTCAAGGCCGCGTCCGACGCCTTCGCGCAGCAGCACCGGCTGCCGCGGGACCGCACCTGGCGCACCTGGGAGCACGGGCCGCCGAAGCTGTTCCTCAACGACCTCGAGCGCAATGTGCACGTCGCCAGCATCGCGCGTCTTCGCCAGCTCGGACTCAAGGTGCCGGTGGCCACGACCAACTTCTGGGGCGACAACCCGATGAGTGCGCTCCCCGCGCTGACGGCCGGCGACGTCATCGACGCGCATGCGTACGGGCGTGCGGGCGAGCTCGATCGCAACCCATTGTTCCAGGCCACCCTCGCGCATCGACTGGCAGTCGCCCACGTGGCCGGGCGGCCGTTCACCGTCACCGAATGGAACCTCGACGGTTACCCCGCCCCGGACCGTCACGCCCTGCCGCTCTACGTGGCGGCCACCGCCGCGCACCAGGGGTGGGATGCCGTGATGCTCTACGCGTACGCCCAGCAGGCGATCGACGGACCCGGCATTCCGGAGAACTGGCACGCGATGAACGACCCGGCGCTGATGGTGCCGATCGCCGCTGCGGCCCTGCTGTATCGACAGGGGCACGTGCGCGAGGCCGTGTCCACGTATGCCTGGGCGCCAACGGCGCAGGTGCTGTTCGGGACGCCCGTCACCCCGGACAACGCGCCCGGCTTGCGCACGGCCGTCGAGCGCGGCAAGCTCGTCGTCGTGATGCCCGACACGCCGGAACTGCCGTGGCTGCAACGCGGGCAGGTGCCGGTCGGGGCCACCGTGCTGCGGGACCATGCCACGCCGCTGCTCCCGAGCACGGCCTCTTCGGTGCGCTCGGACCATGGGGAACTGGAGCGCGATTGGACCGATGGCGGCCGGATGAGGATCACCACGGCGCGCACCCAGGCGGTCACGGGTTGGACGGGCGGTGTCCCGCAGCGGCTGCCCGACGTCGAGTTCGCGTTGACCAACATGCACGGCGCGTGGGCGGCGCAAAGCCTCGACGACCGGCCCATCTCGAGTTCGCGGCAGATCCTGCTCACCCTGGCCACCGTGTCGCTGCCTGGCGCAGGGACCCAGGCGCTGTTCGTCGGACAACCGGCCGAGGGCACGGTGACCGTGCGGGCCCCGCCCGGCCTGTCCGCCTTCGTGCCACGCGAAGGCCGCCTCGAGCCTGCGAAGGTGCCTGTCACCTACGCTGACGGGCGCTACACGATCCGTCTGGACGGTCGCGAGGCCTCGACCTGGATGGTGTTGCGGGCGCGACCGCGCTGAGCGAGCCGATGTCGCCGCGGACGCCTGACGTGGACCCGAGCCGGCCGGACGCCGCGACGCCGCCGCGCTACGACGAGGCGCTCGCCGCCGAAGGCCGGCCCCGCGCGCACTGGGATGCCATCTGGCACGACCTGGCCGCGCGCGACCCGGCCGAGATCGCCGAGACCCTGTTCCAGGTCGACCGACAGGTGCACGACCATGGCGTCACGTACAACGTCTACGCCGACCCGCAGGGGGCCGACCGCCCCTGGGAGGTCGACCCGGTGCCGCTGGTGCTGCCCGCGGCCGAGTGGGCAGAGATCGAGGCGGCCATCGAGCAGCGGGCCGATCTGCTCAACCGCGTGCTGGCGGACCTGTACGGGCCGCAGCGCCTGCTGCGCGAGGGGGTCGTGCCGCCGTCGGTGGTGTTCGGGCACAGCGGGTTCCTGTCGCCGTTGCTGGGCATCCGCCCGCCGGGCGGCATCCACCTGTTCCAGTACGCGGCCGATCTCGCACGATCGCCCGATGGCCGCTGGTGGGTGGTCGCGGATCGGACCCAGGCGCCTTCCGGCGCCGGCTATGCGATCGAAAACCGCCTGATCGTCTCGCGCGTGTTCCCGCGCCTGTTCCGCGATCTGCACGTCCGCCGGCTGGCCGACTGGTTCGCCTCGATGCGCGACTCGCTGCTGCACTGGGCGCCGCGGCCCGACCCGGGCGAGGGGCCGCCGCGCGTGGCGCTGCTCACGCCGGGCCCGTACAACGAGACCTACTCCGAGCACGCACTGCTGGCGCGCTACCTCGGCCTGACGCTGGTCGAGGGTTCCGACCTCACGGTGCGCGACGGCCGCGTGTGGCTCAAGACGGTCGACGGGCTCAAGCGCGTGCACGTGCTGCTGCGCCGCCAGGACGACGAGTACTGCGACCCGCTCGAGTTGCGCTCCGATTCGGCGCTCGGCGTCGCGGGCCTGACGGACTGTGCGCGCCGCGGCACCGTGATGATCGCCAATGCGCTGGGCGCCGGCGTGCTGGAGTCGGGCGCGCTGCTGGGATACCTGCCCGGGCTGTGCGAGCGCCTGCTCGGCGAGCCGCTGCGCATGCCGTCGGTGGCCACTTGGTGGCTGGGCGAGCCGGCAGCGTTCGACGACGCGTGGCGGCGACTGGACCACCTGCTGCTCAAGCCGCTCGACCGCTCGCCGCAAGCGGGTGTGCGCGTGCCGGCGATCTTCGGAGCCGACCTGGCCCCGGCGCAGCGCGATGCGTGGCGCCGGCGGATCGGGCGCGAGCCGCACCGCTGGGTGGCCCAGGAATGGGTGCGGGTCTCGCAGGCCCCGGTCATCGAGCGGCAAGGCGGACCGCGCCTGGGGCCGCGCGCGGTCGGCCTGCGCGTGTTCGCCGTCGCCACGCCCAACGGCTGGCGGGTGATGCCCGGGGGGCTGACGCGGGTCGCCGGTGACGGCGACGCGCGGGTCATCGCGATGCAGCGGGGCGGCAGATCCAAGGACACCTGGGTCCTCGACGACGCGCCCGCCAGCAGCCTGACCCTGCTGTCGAGCCGCGTGAGGCCCGAGGACCTCGTCGGCGGCTCGGCGGTGCTGTCGTCACGGGCGGCCGAGCACCTGTTCTGGTTCGGCCGCTACAGCGAGCGCTGTGACCACACGGCGCGGCTCCTGCGCGAGGCCGTGGCGCGACTGCTGGGGGAGGCGGCGGACCCCGAGCGCCACGATCCCGCCCTGCTCGCGCTGGTGCGGGGCACGCGCCTCGTCGGTCCGGAGGACGACCTGCAGGCGGGGCTGCTGCATGCGGCCATGCATCCCGGGGGCCGGCTGGCCGGCGAGTTCCACCAGCTGGCGCGCGTGGCCTTCGGCCTGCGCGACCGGATGTCGGCCGATCACTGGCGGACTCTCAACTCCCTCGCCGATGAATCATCGTTCGCGGGGGGTGGCTCGATCGTCGCGGCGCGTGCCTGGCTCGACCGCACGGTCACCGCGATGACCACCCTCGCGGGTCACATGCTCGACGGCATGACCCGCAACACCGGGTGGCGATTCCTGTCCCTGGGCCGGCGCCTCGAGCGCCTGGCCAACCTGGCCTACGTGCTGGAGTCGGCCGTGACGGCCGGCAGCGATGGCGGGCTCGACTGGCTGCTCGACTTCGCGGACAGCGGGGTGACCTACCGGCAGCGGCACCTCGTGGCGCCCGAGTGGCTGCCGGTGCTCGACCTGCTGGTGCGCGACGAGGACAACCCGCGCTCGCTCGCCTTCCAGCTCAAGGGTGTCGTGGACTTCGTCGGTCGCCTCGAGGTCGGCCATGGCGCGTTCGGCAGCGACGTGCTGGCGCCCGCCCGTGCGGCGCTCGCACGGCTCGACCCGGTCGACCTCGACCCCGACAGCGCCGCCCTGCGCGCGGTCCTGGCCCAGTTGCAGCGAACCGCCGCCACGCTGTCCGACGAACTGACGCTGCGCTTCTTCTCGCATGCCGCGTCGCGCAGCGTGCTGTCGCTGGTCGTCGTGGCGGGTCCCCGATGAGCCGGCCGATGCCCGATGCCCTCGGCGCCGCGGCGGTGCAGCGCTATCGGGTCGACCACCTGACCCGCTACGACTACGGGTCCGCGGTCTCGCAGTCCTGGCAACTGGCCCGGCTCGCGCCGCGCGAGCTGCCCTGGCAGCACGCGGTGGCGCAGCAGGTGCAGATCGAGCCGACGCCCGACGAGCGTCACGACGCCGTCGACAGCTTCGGCAACCGGGTCACGCACTTCGCGATCCACGGGGCACACCGGATGCTGCAGGTCCGGCTCGACTGCACGGTCGACGTCGGGCTGCGGCCGGCCGTGCCGGCGGGCATCGGCCGCGAGCCCTGGGAGGCGGTGCGCGACCGCATCTGGCACGAGCCGGGCCTCGACGACCTGGCGGCGGCCCGCCTGTGCCACCCGACCCGGCTCGTTCCCGCCTCGGAAGGCGCCCGCGCCTACGCGGCGGTGCATCTCGTCGCCGGACGGCCATGGCTCGACGCGGTGACGGCCCTGATGCTGGCCATTCACGCGGACTTCGCCTTCGAGCCCGGGGCAACGACCGTCAGCACCTCGGTCGACGACGTGCTGCGGGAGCGCCGCGGCGTCTGCCAGGACTTCGCCCACCTGATGCTCGCCTGCCTGCGCAGCCACGGCCTGGCGGCGCGTTACGTCTCGGGCTACCTGCTGACCGATCCCCCGCCGGGGCAGGCGCGCCTGATGGGGGCCGATGCGACCCATGCCTGGGTCGCGGCCTTCCATCCGCTGCTCGGCTGGGTCGAGTTCGACCCCACGAACCGGCAGCGGGCCGACCAGCGCTACATCACGCTGGCCTGGGGGGCCGACTTTGCCGATGTCGTCCCCTTGCGCGGGGTGATCCTCGGCAGCGCCGAGCAGGGCTTGCAGGTCCGGGTCAGCGTGGTGCCGGTGGACTGAGCGGTCTCCGGTCAGGGTACCCGGGTGCTGAAACCGCACCGGATGCTCGGGTGATACCCGCCCGTGGACATCGGCGTTACAAGATGCAACACTGCGAACCCAGAGCGTTCGCCTGCGCGCGCCCACGCCGCGCCGGCAGACCGCCGCAGCAGGGACTTCTCGATGGCGATCTTTTCGTTCCGCCCGCCGGCCTCGGGGCGACGCAAGACCGGTCCGACGCCACCGCCGGACTGGGACGTCACTCGACCCTCCGAATTCGACGCCCTGCGGCCCGAGGCCGCGGAGGCATTCGAGCCCTCAGGATTCGAGCCGTCCGGCTTCGCCGAATCGGGCTTCGCGCCCTCGGCCCTCGACGAGCCTCGCCCGACGCCGCCACGACCTGAAGCGGGACGCAGCGCGACGGTGGCGACGGCCGCCACGGTGCCGGTCGAACGGTCCCGGCAGGCCCGGATGGCAGCCGCCGCCGCGGTCGATCCCGCTCTGCCCGAACTCGCCCCGAATCCGGGCTTTGCCAAGAACCTGACCGCCCGTCCCCACAACGACGAGCCCCTCGGGGCCGGCTGGTACATCTCCAGCTGGGACCTGCTTCAGGGGTGCGACGTCATCGAGGGCGCACCGGTCGACCTGCTGCCTCCCGAGTGGCAGCGCAAGCAGCCGCGTGGCTGAGAGTGGCAGCGCAAGCAGCCGCGTGGCTGAGCCGGCCGGTTGAGCTGCAGGTGACGACCCGCCGGCCAGGACCCGCCGGCCAGGCGCAGCCAACCCCGGCCGGTCGGCCTTGAACCGGCACACCACGGGGCAGGCTCAGCGGCGGGAGGCCGAGCGTCGCTCGCGAAGCGTCTGCGCCAGGTCGATCACCGCCATCGCGTAGTAGCTGGACCAGTTGTATCGCGTGATCGCGTAGAAGTTGGTGGTGCCGGCGACGTAGCTCGGGGCCGCATCGCCGTTCTGCAACTCGACCAGCGCCAGCAGGCTGTCGACGTCGCGCGCCTCGTGGGCCAGGCGGGCGCCGCGCTCGATGAACTGCGCCGCGGTGAAGGTCGGCAGGATGTCGGGCGCCAGCAGGGCGGCGCGGTCGGCCGTCTCCACGGGCGGCGCGACCGCGAACACCGGGGGCAGGTCCCGGCGCCAGCCGAACTCGGCCAGGTAGTGGGCGACGCTGCCGATCGTGTCGGCGGCACTGCGGATCAGGTCCACCCGGCCGTCCTCGTCGAAGTCGACCCCGTATCGCAGGACGCTGGACGGCATGAATTGCGGCAGGCCCAGCGCCCCGGCGAAGCTGCCGCGCCAACCGGCCGGATCGCGTCCCTCGCGATGGGACAGTTCGAGCAGACGCTCGAGTTCGTCGCGGAAGAAGCCGCTGCGGTCGCGTCGCCCGGTCGGGAAGTCGAACGCCAGCGTGGCCAGCGCGTCGAGCGCCCGGAAGTCGCCCATGTGCCGGCCGTACAGCGTCTCGATGCCGACGATCGCGGCGACGACTTCGGCTGGCACGCCCCAGCGCGCCTCGGCACGCGCGAGCCAACGCTCGTGCGTTTCCCACCAGGCCAGGCCGGCGCGGATGCGCACCGGCTCGACGAAGCGGGCGCGGTAGGCGCGCCAGTCCCTCGCGGTACCCGCTGGCGGCGGCATGATCAGCCGCGTCACGGCCGGCACGAAGCGCGCGCGCGACACCTGCTCCAGCACCCATTGGTGCTCCAGGCCTCGCCGCTCCGCCGCGTCGCGGGCCCATTGCACGACGTCGGCCCGGGTGCCGTAGCCGGAGGCCTCGGCGGCTGGCTCTGCGGTGACGGCGGCGACGGAGATCGGCGCAGCCACCCCATGGCCCAGGCCAGCGCTGGCCGGCGGCGTGCTGCCTTGCGCCGACGCGGTGGCCGCGACCAGCAGCGTGAATGCGGACAGCGCGACACGGGCGGGCCAGCCGCGCGTGGTGGTGCGGCTGGCGCGTGAGGTTCGATCGATCATCGGGGAGACGAGGCCGCCGCGAGACGGCGTGTGGCGGCTTCCAGCCGACGCAGCCATTCTCGCGGTGGCTGGCTGCTGGCGCCACGGCCGTAGCGGCGCCGCTCGAGCTCCTCCAGCAGGGCCGCCACCGGCTCTCCGGCCGGGCCCCACCGGGCGCGCGCCCGCCGGGCCAGCAGGCCCGGCGCCTCGTGTTCGGCGGCCACCAGGTCGATCCTGCGAAGCGCCTTGCGCATCGCGCCGAGCAGCCGAGGCCAGGGCGGTTCGCGTCGCCGGTCCCACCAGGTCCAGGCCGCCCCGGCCAGCGCCAGCAGACCCACGGTGCTGCCCAGGAGGAGGCCGAGGTCCTCCCAGTCTGGGTTCTGCCAGCCGAGCAGGCGCATGAGGCTGAACTGCTCGTCGCGCGAATAGCTCAGCACCCACTGGTTCCAGCGGTTGTCGAGCGATTCCCACGCCGAGCGCAGGCGCGCGAGCAGCGCCGGGTTGACCGCGTTGATCGCCCCGGCCACCAGGCCCGGCGCCGGTCGCAGGGCGGCACTGCGCATCACGCGGTCAGGGGCCACGGCCGCGGTCGGGTCGGCGCGCACCCAGCCGACGCCAGGCTGCCAGAACTCGGCCCAGGCGTGCGCCGCACTGTTGCGTACCACGACATAGCCGTCGACCGGCGCCGGGTCGCTGCCCTGGAAACCGGTGACGACCCGCGCCGGTACGTCCAGCGCGCGCATCACGACGACGAAGGCCGCGGCAAAGTGCTCGCAGAAGCCGGCACGGCGGTCGAGCCAGAACTCGTCGATCGCATGGCGACCCTGGTCGTCGCCGTACGGACCGGGCGTCAGCGTGTAGGTGTAGCCGGCGCTGCGCACGTGGTCCATCACCGCTCGGGCCAGCGTCGCGGCGTCCGCGGTCGCGTACTCGGGGCGGCGGCGCAGTTCGGCCGCCCACGCCAGCGTGCGTGGGTTGTAGCCCGGCGGCAGGCTGAGGTAGTCCTGCAGGCCCAGCACCAGCGCCTTGGGACCATGCCGCAGGCCCAGGTCGGCGGCGGCCTCGAATCGCACGCGCTGGAACAACGGCCTCCGCGTCGTCCACTGCAGGTCCTCGCCCATCGAGGTCGAGTGCCCGTCGATCTCGCCGAGCGTGGTCGTGCCGTCGAGCACCGGCAGCGTCGACAGGCGGGTCGGCTCGAGGGTCATCTCGTAGCGCACCCGTCGCCCGGCCGACTCGAACTCGGGCGCCAGCCGTGCCGCCGCGCCGAAGCTCGGGGCCAGGCGCCGCCACTCGCGACCGTCGAAGCTGCCGAGCACCGGGCCGCGGAAGTACAGCTCGGCCGGCTGCGGCGGCGGATCCAGGAAGCGCACCCGCAGCGCGATGCGGTCGTCCTGCGCCACCTCGCTGATCGAGCCGATCTGCATCGTGTCGGACAGGCCGGTGCTGGCACGGCCGTCCTGCGGAACGCCCCACAGTGGGCCCATGCGCGGGAACAGCAGGAACAGCATCACCATGATCGGCGCGCCGAAGGCGGCCGTGCAGCAGGCTCTGCGAGAACAGGAAGTGCGTCAGCACCAGGAAGAAGCCGAGGAAGAACACCACGAACGCGTCGCGACGGGCGCGCAGTTCCAGGGTCTTCAGCGCCATCAGCACCACGACCAGGGTCACGCCGGCGTCCTTGCCGGCCCAGGTGCCGTAGCTCCAGAACGTCAGCGCCAGGGCGACGAGCAGCACCCCGATCAGCGCCCAGCCGCCCGGCAGCGGCGCGTTGGTCCAGGCCAGCCTCGCGCGCCACGCCAGCACGCCAGCGGTCATCAGGCTGCACCACAGCGGCAGGTGAGCCGCATGCGGCAGCACGGTCCAGGCGATC
>JALOSQ010000374.1 GCA_025458335.1 Ideonella sp. | reverse complement strand
GTCGCGCATGCCCAGGAAAAGGTCCTGCGCATCGCGATGACCGCCGCCGACATTCCGCGCACGCTGGGCCAGCCCGACCAGGGCTTCGAAGGCAACCGCTTCACCGGCATCCCGATGTACGACGCGCTCACGCACTGGGACCTGTCCAAGGCCGACGCGCCGAGCGTGCTGATTCCCGGCCTTGCGCTGTCATGGGCCGTCGATGCCAACGACAAGACCAAGTGGGTCTTCAGGCTGCGGCCGGGCGTGAAGTTCCACGACGGCAGTGATTTCAATGCGGATGCGGTCGTCTGGAACGTGCGCAAGGTGCTCGACAAGGACGCGCCGCACTTCGACGCAAGCCAGGTCGGCGTGACGGCCTCGCGCATGCCGACGCTGCGCAGCGCCCGCAAGATCGACAACCTGACGGTCGAGCTCACCACCAGCGAGCCGGATTCCTTCCTGCCGCTGAACCTCACCAACCTGTTCATGGCGTCGCCGACCCACTGGCAGCGCAAGTTCGACGCCGCCCCCGGCGCCACCCCGGCCGACAAGGCCAAGGCAGCCTGGACGGCGTTCGCCGCCGACGCGTCCGGCACCGGCCCCTTCCGCATGACCCGCTTCGTTCCGCGTGAGCGGCTGGAGCTGGCCGCGAACAAGGGCTACTGGGATCCGAAGCGGGTGCCCAAGATCGACCGCGTGGTCATGATCCCGATGCCCGAGGCCAACGCACGCACCGCGGCGCTGCTGTCGAACCAGGTCGACTGGATCGAGGCGCCGGCGCCCGACGCGATGGCCACCATCCGCCAGCGCGGCAACGTCATCTACAGCAACCCGCAGCCCCACGTGTGGCCGTGGCAGATGAGCTTCGTCGAGGGGTCGCCCTGGCTCGACCGCCGTGTGCGTCATGCCGCCAACCTCTGCGTCGATCGTGAAGGCCTGTCCAAGCTGCTCGGCGGGATGATGGGCGTCCCGAAGGGCACCGTGCCGCCGGGGCACCCCTGGTGGGGCAACCCCAAGTTCGACATCCGCTATGACCCCGAGGCAGCCAAGAAGCTGATGGCAGAAGCCGGCTTCAGCGCTGCCAAGCCGGTCAAGGTCAAGGTGCAGATTTCGGCGTCGGGCTCGGGCCAGATGCAGCCGCTGCCGATGAACGAGTTCGTGCAGCAGTCGCTCAAGCAGTGCTTCTTCGACGTCGAGTTCGACGTCATCGAGTGGAACACGCTGTTCACGAACTGGCGTCGTGGCGCGAAGGACCCCACCGCCAACGGCGCGCACGCAATCAACGTGAGCTTCGCCGCGATGGACCCGTTCTTCGCGATGGTGCGATTCACCAGCACCAAGGCCTTCCCGCCGGTCAGCAACAACTGGGGCTTCTTCGGCAACGACGAGTTCGACAAGCTGATCGCCGACGCGCGCACCTCGTTCGACGACAAGGCGCGTGACGCGGCGCTGGCCAGGCTCCACGCCCGGATCGTCGAGGAGGCACCGTTCGTCTGGATCGCGCACGACGTCGGCCCGCGCGCGATGTCGTCGCGCGTGACCGGTGTGGTGCAGCCGCGCAGCTGGTTCATCGACATCGCGACGATGGACATGCGCTGATCGGGTCCCGGGCGGAGCATCCCTGAGGCGCCATGCTGGCCTACCTGCTGCGACGCATCGTCTACGCGCTGCCGATCATGCTCGGCGTCGCGCTGGTGTGCTTCGCGCTGGTGCACCTGGCGCCCGGGGACCCGCTCGTCTCGATCCTGCCGCCGGATGCGTCGCAGGAACTGCAGGAGCGCCTGACCCAGCTCTACGGCTTCGACCGCTCGCTGCCGGAGCAGTTCGTGAGCTGGGTGTGGCGAGCCCTGCAGGGCGACCTCGGTCTGTCGATCGCGACCAGCCGGCCGGTGACCACCGAGGTGATGACTGCGGTCGTCAACACCCTGCGCCTGGCGGTGGTCGCGACCGTGATCGGCTTCGTGCTCGGGTGCCTGTTCGGCTTCGTGGCCGGTTACTTCCGCAACTCGTGGATCGACAAGCTCGCGTCGCTGCTGTCGGTGCTGGGCGTGTCGGTGCCCCACTACTGGCTGGGCATGGTGCTCGTGATCGTGTTCGCCGCGCAGCTCGGCTGGCTGCCGGCGACCGGGGCCGGGCCGGGCGGCTCCGACGAGTGGGCCTGGGACTGGGCGCACATCCAGCACATGATCCTGCCGGCGCTGACGATGTCGGTGATCCCGATGGGCATCATCGCGCGCACGGTGCGTGCCCTCGTGGCAGAACTGCTCGCGCAGGAGTTCATCGTCGGGCTCAAGGCCAAGGGGCTCACCTCGTTCGGCATCTTTCGCCACGTGGTCAAGAACGCCGCGCCCACGGCGCTGGCCGTGATGGGCCTGCAACTGGGCTACCTGCTCGGCGGCTCGATCCTGATCGAGACCGTCTTTTCGTGGCCGGGCACCGGCTTCCTTCTCAACAGCGCCATCTTCCAGCGGGATCTCGGTCGACGTGATCCAGACCTTGCTGGATCCGCGCATCGCCCGTGCCTGAGCCGGAGCGGCCGACATGCTGAGCGTGACCGTCGATCCCGCCAAGGTGCCGGCCGTGCCGTTCCAGCGCTCGCGGGGGTACTGGGCCTCCGTCGGCGCGCGCTTCATCCAGGACCCGGTGGCCGTCGGAGCGGCCATCGTCGTTCTGCTGCTGCTCGGGATGGCCGTGTTCGGGCCCTGGCTCGCGCCGGCTGATCCGTTCAAGTCGTCGATGCTGGGCCGACTGCGGCCGATCGGCAGCGAGGGCTACCTGCTGGGCAGCGACGAACTCGGCCGGGACATGCTGTCTCGCCTGATCGTCGGCGCGCGGCTATCGCTGTTCATGGGGCTGACGCCGGTGCTGCTGGCCTTCGTGATCGGATCGGCGATCGGGATCCTCGCTGGTTACGCGGGCGGTACGGTCAACACCGTGATCATGCGGACGATCGACGTCTTCTACGCGTTTCCCTCGGTGCTGCTGGCGATCGCCTTGTCGGGGGCCCTTGGCGCGGGCATCACGAACTCGCTGATCTCGCTGACGATCGTCTTCATCCCGCCGATCGCCCGCGTGGCCGAGAGCGTGACGACCCAGGTACGCGGTCGCGACTTCGTCGAGGCGGCGCGGGCTTCCGGTGCCGGGGCCTTCACCATCGTGCGCGTGCATGTGCTCGGCAACGTGCTCGGCCCGATCTTCGTCTACGCGACGAGTCTGATCGCGGTCAGCATGATCCTGGCCTCGGGCCTGAGTTTCCTGGGGCTGGGCGTCAAGCCGCCGGAGCCCGAGTGGGGCCTCATGCTCAACACGCTTCGTACGGCCATCTACACGCAACCGTGGGTGGCGGCGCTGCCGGGCGTGATGATCTTCATCACCTCGATTGCCTTCAACCTGCTGTCCGACGGGCTGCGTTCGGCCATGGACAACAAGACATGACCGGCCCCGTCGCCCTCCGAGGTGCCGCGTGAAGCCGCTGCTCGAGATCAAGGGCCTGGTCAAGCACTTCCCGCTCAAGAAGGATGTGCTCGGCCGCGGGGGCGGCGTCGTGC
>JALOSQ010000373.1 GCA_025458335.1 Ideonella sp. | reverse complement strand
GCGGCCCAGGCATCACGAAGAGCGACCTGCTGGTGATCAACAAGACCGACCTGGCGCCCTACGTGGGCGCCGACCTGGCGGTGATGGAGGCCGACACGAAGCGCATGCGCCCCGATGCCGCGCGCCGCCCCTGGGTGATGACCGACCTGCGCACGCAGCTCGGGCTGGCGGAGGTCGTGGCCTTCATCGAGCAGCGAGGCATGCTGGTGCGCTGAGCCCGGCGAACCCGCGCCCGCATGACCCTTCGCTCGCTCCTGCGACGCTTCGCCATCCTGCTGGTGGTGATCGTCAGTCTGCTGGTCGTGCGCATCGCCTGGATCGCGGCCCAGGACGTGGCGCAGGCGGCGATCGCGCGCGATGCAGTGCTTCGGCTGCGCGAGGCGCTGGTCGCCGCCGAGATGGTCTCGAAGGAGCGCGGGCCGACCAACGCCATGCTGGGCGACGAGCGGCCGGCCCGTCCCGAGCGGGTGCAGGCGCTGGCCGAGGCCCGTGCGCGCACCGACGCTGCCTGGGTGAAGCTGGCCGCCCGCCTGGCCGACGGGCGGCCAGCCTCCGAACCGGCCCGGCGGACGTTCGAGCAGGCCCGCGAGGCGCTGGGGCGAGCCCGCGCGGAGGTCGACCGGGTGCTCGCGATGCCCCGCACCGATCGCGACCCGGCGCGGCTGCGCACGACCGTGCTCGGCATGGTTGCGGTCGTGCCGCAACTGGCGCCGGTGGTCGACGGCTTCGCAGCAACCGCGCAGGCGGCGCTGCCAGCCGTGGGCGAGGACGTGCAGGGCGCCCGCCTGGCCGCCGAGCTGCGCGAGTACGCCGGGCTGCTGGGCTCGCACTTCACCGCCCCGCTGGCCCGTCGCGCGCCCTTCACGACGCAGGAGCGGCTCGAGGTCGAACGCACCCGGGGCCGAATCGACCAGCTCCGATTCCTCTTGCAGCTGCGGGTGCTGGGACCCGGCCGCGTCGGCGCCGTGGCCCGCGACTGGGCCCAGGTCGAGCAGCACTACTTCGGCACCGCGATGGCGCTGGCCGAGTCGGTGATCGGCCGGGGCGAGCGCGACGGCGCCTACGCACTGGACGCGGCGGGCTTTGCGGCGGCCTACGTGCCCGACATGAACCGCATCCTCGGCCTGCGCGACACCTTGCTCGGGCTGGCGGTGCAGACCGCGCAGGACGAGTCGGCGCGCGCGTGGCGTGTGCTCGGTGCGGTGAGCGCAGCGGCGGTGCTGCTGGGGGCTGCCTTGGTCGCGGCCTCGCGCGTGCTGCGCCGGCGGGTGCTGCAGCCGCTGGCGGCCACGGTGCGGGTGCTCGACGAGCTCGCGCGCGACGAACCCGGTGGCACGCTGCCCGCCGCGCCGGCCGACGACGAGGTCGCGGCCGTGATCCGTGGGGTCGGCACGCTGCAGCAGCATGCCCGCGCCCGCCATGCGCTCGAACGCGAACGCGACGAGCTGATCGAGCGCCTGAAGTCGCAGTCGGCGACCGACTTCCTCACCGGCCTGGCGAACCGGCGTGCGTTCTTCGACATGGCCGAGCGGGAGCTGGCCGGGGCCCGGCGGCACGGCGTGCCGGTGGTGGTCATGGTGCTGGACCTCGACCATTTCAAGCGCCTGAACGACGAGCACGGCCACGACGCTGGCGACCGTGCGTTGCGGGCCGTGGCCGACGCGGTGCGCGAGCAACTGCGGCAGGACGACCTCGCGGCCCGCTACGGTGGCGAGGAGTTCGCGCTGCTGCTGCGCCACTGCGAACCCGCCGACGGCCTGCGCTTCTCGGAGCGGCTGCGCGCGGCGATTGCGCAGGCGACGGTGCCGCTGCCCGCCGGAGGCACCGCCCGTGTGACGGCCAGCGTGGGGGTGGCGGCCTCGTCCGACCATGGCCACGACCTCGAGGCCCTGGTCGCCCGGGCGGACGAGGCGATGTACCAGGCCAAGCATGCAGGACGCAACCGCGTCGCGCTGGCCGTGGCGCCGGCGCTGACCGACCCGGCCTCGCCGGCGGGTGGCGCATGAGCCTGGACCGTGCCGCTCCCTTGCTGCGCCGCTATGACCAGGAGGGCGGGCGGCATGCGCACGACCATGCCCAGGTGCTGTTCGGCGTCGACGGCACGCTGGAGCTGGAGGTCGAAGGGCGCGCCGCGTGGGTCGACGCCACCTGCGGGTTGGTCGTGCCGGCGGGGGCGTCGCACGGCTATGCCGCGGTGCGTACGGCAAGGGTGCTGGTGCTCGACCTGCCGGCCAGCCCGGCGACCGACCGGATGCGGCGCTTCGCCCTGCCCGCCGGCTGGCGCGAGCCTGCGCCCGGTGTCGAGGACCTGCTCGCGACCTTGCTGGCTGCGCCGACCCTGGCGTCGCGGCGCCGGCTCGACCTGGACGTCCTGGCCGCACGGGTCGACGCCGACCTCGCCCGCCGCTGGACGGTGGCCGACCTCGCGGCGGCGTGCTGCCTGAGCCCGCAGCGGCTGCGCGCGCGCTTCGCGCAGGCGCTGGGCCTCGCACCGCTCGATTTCGTGCGCGCGCGCCGGCTGGACCGGGCCGAGCAGCTGCTGCACCAGGGCCTGTCGCTCGACGCGGTGGCGCTGCAGGTCGGCTATGCGCGCGCCAGCGCGCTCTCGGCCGCGCTGCG
>JALOSQ010000372.1 GCA_025458335.1 Ideonella sp. | reverse complement strand
GAGTCTCGCCACGAGGGCTCCCGGACCCGTCCGCCTCGGCGACGTGCGTCCAGCGGCGCCGCCGCAGGGCGGTTGCGGCAGCCGCCAAGCCGATCAAGGTGATCAGCGACCCGACCGTCCCGGCGGCCAGGCTGCCGGCGCCGACGTTGCCGAGCTGGGCCGGGTTGCCGCTGGCATCGACCGCGGTGGCCCGCAGGGCGGCCGTGGACGCGAGGCCGGCCGTGCTGGTCCGCACGGTGAGCGTGCCGGTGGCGTCCAGCCGCGTCCCGACCACCCGGTCGACCGCGAGCCGGCACCGGCCGCCCGGCGGAATCACGAGGGGCAGCGCGCCGCAATCGCCCGCCGCCACCCGGAACGCCGCATCGGACACCTCGAGGGCGATCACCTGCAGCGGCTCCTGGCCGGGGTTCGCCAGCTCGAGCGCCGCACGCGTGGCCACCTCGACCGTGCTCGGGGTGAGCGACAGCGCCGGCCCCGGCGCGATCCCCACCGCGTTGAGTGCGACGGCGGGGGGGTCGTTGCCGTCGGAGGCCACGGTCAGCCGGGCCACGCGTCGACCGACCGCCAGCGGCGTGAAGCGAACCTCGATTTCGCATCCGGCGCCAGCCGGCAGGACGCTCCCGGACGTCACGCAGGCACCGGTCACGCTGAAGTCGCCGCGGTCCTCGCCCTCGAGCCCGACCTGCTGCAGCGTGACCGGCACCCCGGTCCCGTTGTCGAGCCAGGCGCGCGCCAGCACGACCGAGCGGCCGGTGACTGCCTCGGTGAAGGCGGAGAGGGGCGAGGCATCGCGCCAGCGCAGCACCCCGACCGGGCGGTCCACGCCCTGGCCCGACAGCGCGAGCGTCCAGGGCGTCGCCCGCACGCCGAAGGTGCCCGACAGGGTTCCCGCACGTTCGCCGACCGACCCGGGGCGGAACTGCAGCACGAGGCTGCAACGGCCCTCGGGATCGAGCGACGGCCCGCAGGCGCTGGCCTGGACGAAGTCCGCGCCGGTCAGCGCAAACGATCCGAGCGGCAGGGCCGTTCGCCCCGGGTTGAAGAGCGAGACGATGCGCTCGACGGGCGGCCCGCCGACGGTGGCGCGGCTGAAGTCGAGGCCCGAGGCCGGCTCGATCAACGGCTCGATCGGCGCGGCCGCGGCCGGGTCGGCGATGTAGGCGGCGATGTCGGCCAGGTCGGCATCGGTCAGCGCCAGCAGGTTCGGCTGGTTCATGCCGCCCTTGCCCGAGACGATCGCGGCCCGCGTCACGGCGGGATCGACGCCGAAGCGCAGGCGCAGCAGGCCGAGCGTCGCATCGTCGTGGCAGCTCGCGCAGCTGACGCCGCCGGGCGTCGCGTCGTAGAGCACCTGGCCGCGCACCGGGTCGCCTGTTGCGGCGTCGGCGTGCAGGGCCGGGGCGAGCAGGGGCCACGTGAGCACGGCGGCACCGAGCCTGTGCACGAGGCGTCGCGCGCTTCCCGGATGGCGGTGCTGCGGAAAGAGCGGCGTTGGTGGGTCCAGGGTCTGGAGGCTGCAGGACAGGACAGGTGGCGCGTGCATCCCGCCAGTTGATGACCTCTGCGTGACAGGACCGTGATGAACCGAGCGCCGTCGCGGACATGCCGAACGGTCACGGATCGGTCACGGGCCGGGCCAACCATCCGCCCCTGCCGCGTTGGCCTCCAGGTCGGCGCGTTGGCAGTCAACCCACGGAGCAAGCATGAACGCGAAGACCCAAGACGAACTGGCGCATGTGCGCGAGCTCATCGAGCAGCAGGAGAGCCAGGTCAGCAACCCGAACGGCGGTCCGGAGTTCCTGGAGATCGTCAAGGCCCGCATGAACCGGCGCGGTTTCATCCGCACCAGCGGCGGCACGGCCACGG
This sequence comes from Ideonella sp., assembly GCA_025458335.1. Taxonomy (GTDB): domain Bacteria; phylum Pseudomonadota; class Gammaproteobacteria; order Burkholderiales; family Burkholderiaceae_C; genus JAIYCR01. Next base: position 763 of record JALOSQ010000372.1, on the reverse strand, counting down.
CGGCGCTGCTCGGTGGCGTCGGCCTGAGCGCCTGCGGCGGCGGCGACGACGACCCCGTGTCCACCCGCATCACCTCGCTGTCGTTCCCGACGGTCGACAAGAGCGTGGCCGATCGGTTCATCGTGCCCACCGGCTACACCGCGCGTGCCATCTACGCCACCGGTGACCCGATCGCCGCGGGCGTGCCGGCCTACAGCAACGTGGGCACCGACGACCCGGCCACCTACAACCAGCGCTCCGGCGACAACCACGACGGCGTGGAGTACTTCGGCCTGACCGACGCCGGCCAGCCGCCCACCGCCGCCGGCATCGGCAACAACCGCGGCCTGCTGGGGATGAACCACGAGTACGTCAACCAGCAGTTCCTGCACGCCGCGGCGCCGACCAACATGACGAGCGGCGTTCGCCCGGCCAACGAGGTCGACCGCGAGGTCGCCATGCACGGCGTGTCGATCGTCGAGGTGTGGAAGCAGACCGGCGGCGCCTTCTCGGCGACCGGCCAGTGGGCCGTGAACGCCACCTCGAGCTACAACCGCCGCGTCACCGCGCTCACCCGCTGCCAGATCTCCGGGCCGGCGCGCGGCAGCTCGCTGATGGTCACCAAGTACTCGCCCACCGGCACCGCCACCCGCGGCACGCTGAACAACTGCGGCACCGGTTACAGCTTCTGGGGCACGCTGCTGACCTGCGAGGAGAACTGGGCCGGCTACTTCCTGCGCAGCTCCACGACCGACAACCCGAACCGCACGGCCAAGGAAGTGAC